>JAXDHW010000055.1:0-11328 GCA_034664365.1 Thermoleophilaceae bacterium | reverse complement strand
GTAGTCGGCGCCCGTCGCCTTGCAATGGAAGACGGCCTCCGCGCCCTCGGAGCGGCCGATCCAGTTGCGCTGCATCGTGACGACGTGGTCCGGCCAGCTCACCGTGGACAGGTCGTCGAGCAGCCGGTCGGCGTAGTCGGTGATCTTGAAGAACCACTGCTCGAGCTGGCGCGCCTCGACCAGCGTGCCGCAGCGCTCGCAGCGGCCGTCGATCACCTGCTCGTTGGCGAGCACCGTGGCGTCCTTCGGGCACCAGTTGACCGCCGCCTCGCCGCGGTACGCCAGCCCGCGCTCGAGCAGCCGGAGGAAGATCCACTGCGTCCAGCGGTAGTAGCGCGGCTCGTGGGTTCCGAACTCGCGCGTCCAGTCGATCGAGATGCCCCACTCCTGGAACTGGCGCCTGAACTCGGCGATCGAGGTGGCGGTCGAGTCGCGCGGGTGCTGCCCTGTCTTGATCGCGTGATTCTCCGCCGGGAGGCCGAACGCGTCGTAGCCCATCGGCTGGAGCACGCGCTGCCCGAGCCGGCGCCGGTAGTGCGCGATCGCGTCGCCGATCGCGTAGCACTTGAGGTGGCCCATGTGGGGCTCGCCCGACGGATACGGCAGCATCTCGAGGACGTACGACTTGGCCGTGGTGGCGGACGGGTCGTTCGGTACCTCCCAGGTGCGCTCTTCGGCCCACAGCCGCTGCCACCGCTGCTCGATCGCCCTCGGGTCGTAGCGCTCCGCCATTGGCGCGCAACGTTACCGGCGGCACTTTCCGTCCCCGGGTCGTGGGACCATCGTGATCGGCAATGGAAGAGCAGCAGCGCCCACCGATCTCGGCCGCGGACATCGCCGCGGGCCAGGTTGCGGCGATCGTCACGGCCGCCGAGACTGCGGCCGAGGACATCGTCGCCAGCGCCGAGCGCGACGCGCGCGAGCGCGAGCGCGAGGCGGAGCGGGAGGGCGAGCGGCTCCGCAGCGAGGCCGAGTCCCAGGGCCTCAAGGCCAAGGAGGAGGCCCAGGCCGAGGCGATCAAGATCGGCGAGATCGCGCGCAAGGAGGCGGACGAGCGAATCGCCGCGGCGCAGCAGGCGGCCGACGACGTGCTGGCGCAGGCGCAGGCAATCGGCGCCGGGCTGCGCCAGCTCGCCGCGTCACTCGAGGGTCAGGCGGAGCGCATCCTGCGCGACGTGCAGGCCGGACACCGCCGACTGATGGGCGACCTCCAGGTGTCGGGCGGGTCGGGCGCCGGCTCCTCATCTCCGCCGGACGGGGGAGCGCGCGAGCGCCCCGCCACCGGCAGCCCGGTCGACGATCTCGAAGTGCCGAGCTGGGCCGACCACCCCTCCTGAGCTACGTTGGCCGGGTGCCCGGCCTTCCCCGACTCGACCAGCCGCTCACCGACGGCCACGTGGCGCTCCGCGAGTGGAGTGACGATGACGTGGAGGCGATGATCGCTCCCCTCAACGAGGGTGAGATCGCGCGCTGGACGCGGGTGCCCTCGCCCTACCGGCGCGAGCACGCCGAGGAGTTCGTGGCGCGCATGGGCGCCGCCCGCCGGGTCGGCGAGGAGCTCGCACTTGCGATCGTCGGCACGGCCGACGGCCAGCTGCTCGGATCGATCAGCATCCGCATCACCTCCTGGGAGCACCGCCGCGGCGAGCTCGGCTACCTGGTCTTCGCGCACGCGCGCGGGCGAGGCGCGGCGCCGCGGGCGGCGCGCCTCCTGGCGCGCTTCGCGTTCGAAGAGCTCGGCCTGCGCCGGGTCGGCATCATCGCCGCGGCCGACAACGTCGCGTCCCAGCGCGTGGCCGAGAAGGCCGGCTTCACGCGGGAGGGCGTCCTCCGCGCCTACCTGGACAGTCCCGGGGAGGGACTGGACATGGTCTCGTTCTCGCTGCTGGCGTCCGACGCGTAGGGGCCGGCTACGCCGCCAGCGCCTGGAGCTCGCGCTCCTCGGCGAGCCGCCTGAGAGCGCGCCGCTCGAGCTTGCGAACTCCCTCAGCAGAGAGGTCCATGAGCTGCGCCACCTCGCGGAGCGTCATCGGCTCCCGGCCGCCGAGCCCGAAGCGCAGCTCGATCACACGGCGTGCGTTGTCGTCGAGATGGTCGAGCGCGCGGCGGATCGACTGCTCCTCGAGCTCGACCGCCACCTCCTCGAGTGGGCTCGGCCCCTGGGCCGGCAGGAGCTCGCCGAGCTCGGCGTCGCCCTCGCTGCCCACGGGCGTCTCGAGACTCACGGGCACGCGCTCGGCGGCCCGCAGCTCGTCGATGTGGTCGGCATCGACTCCGAGCGCCACGGCGAGCTCGCCCTCCGTCGGATCGCGCCCCAGCTCCGCCACCAGCTTGCGCTCGGTCGCCCGCAGCCGGGCGAGCTCCTGGCCGATGTGCACCGGGATCCGGATCGTGCGCGCCTGGTGCTGGAGCCCGCGCTGCATGGCCTGGCGGATCCACCAGGTGGCGTAGGTCGAGAACTTGAATCCCCGGCGGTGGTCGAACTTCTCGACGGCGCGGATCAGCCCGAGAATGCCCTCCTGGATCAGGTCGAGGAACGGCAGCCCGGCGCCGCGGTAGCGCTTGGCGTTGGACACGACCAGCCGCAGGTTGGCCTCGATCATCCGGTCCTTGGCGGCCTGATCGCCGCGCTCGATCCGCTTGGCGAGGTCGACCTCCTCCGCGGCGGTCAACAGCGGCCGCTGCGAGATGTCGCGCAGGAAGAGCTGGAGCGAGTCGCTGGTGGCGTCGGCCACGGCCTCGTTGACGTAGGGCGCCTCGGGGGTGTCGGGCTTGGCGCCGTTCTCGGTCAGCTCGATCCCGCGGCGGCGGGCCTCGCGGTACAGCTCCTCGATCCGCTCCTCGTCGATGTCGAGCCCCTCGACCGCCTCGGCCACCTCGGAGAACTCCAGGCTGCCACCCTCCTCGCCGCGCCGGAGGAGATCTTCGATCGTGCGATCCACGGTGGTTGTGTCGCTCACGGGACTGAGGATACGCCCCGCGTCGAGCGGTCAGGGCACCAGCCGATGACCCCCTGCATAGACGTTGAAAGCGCCCTCACGGACGAAGCCACAGAGCAGCATCTCGCGGTCGCGGGCGAGCTCCACGGCAAGGCTCGAGGGCGCGCCGACCGCCACGATCCCGGCGAGTCCGGCCAGGCTCGCCTTCTGCACGAGCTCGAACGAGGCACGCCCGCTCAGGCACGCCAGGACCCCCGGCAGGGGGAATCTCCCGCCGAGGAGCATGGCGCCGATCGCCTTGTCCATGGCGTTGTGGCGTCCCACGTCCTCGCGCAGCAGCAGCAGGTCGCCGCCCACATCGAACAGGGCCGTGGCGTGCAGGCCGCCGGTGCGCTCGAACGAGCGCTGCATCCGGCGAGCCTCCCCGGGCGCGCGCTCGACGAGCGAGCGCTCGATCGGCGGGCCGGGCGGCGATGGCGGCGCCTCCTGGCGCACGAACTCGAGGGCGCCCTTCCCGCAGACCCCGCACGAGGAGCTGAGGTAGAAGCGCCGCTCCCCCGCCGGGTCGCGACGCAATCCGTCGCGGGTGCGGACCTCGACCACGTTGGCCGCGAGGTCCTCGGCGAGGCCGACGGAGACGATTTCGTCGGGGCCCGCGATCAGTCCCTCGCCGGCGAGGAAGCCCGCCGCCAGCTCCTCGTCCTCGCCGGGCGTCCGCATCGTCACGGCGAGCGGATCGCCGTCCACGCGGATCTCGAGCGGCTCCTCGACCGCCAGGTCGTCGCGCACGGGCTCGCGCTCGCCCCCGCGCACCCGCTCGATGTCCGAGCGCGTCACATGACGATCGTGCGCGGTCTCCATTCGGACATGGTGGCTCATCGTGCGACGCGCCGATGGGGAGGCGGCCGGTAGCATCGCCGCCAGTGCTACGTCGAGTGGGGAGCGTGCTGGCCGCGACCGCGGCGGTTGCGGTGCTGGCACCGAGTGTCACGGGCGCGCGCGTGCGCCAGGCCCAGGACATCCTCCCGCCGGGTCAGAGCGGGTTCGTGAGCCTCAGCGGGCTCCCGAACGGCGAGGGATCTCCGCACCTCCAGGACCAGACGCCGCTGTTCCTCAAGCACGTCTTCAAGAACGACATGTTCGGACTGCCGGCGGAGTCCACGGAGTCGCCGCGCGCGGGCGTGACGATCAGGCGCGACAAGTTCGGCGTCCCGGACGTCCACGGCAAGACCGCCGACGACGTCTGGTTCGGCGCGGGCTACAGCATGGCCCAGGACCGCCTCTTCCAGCTCGAGCTCTTCCGCCGCGCCACCACCGGCCACCTCGCCGAGATCCTCGGCAAGGGGTACGTGGAGATGGACACCCAGGTCAGGCGCGACTTCTACACGCTCCCCGAGCTCGACCAGCAGCTCGCGTCGCTGCCGCCCAGCCTGCGCGCGCGCTTCTACAGCATGCGCGACGGCATCAACGCCTGGATCCAGGAGACGCGCAGCGACCCCAGCAAGCTGCCGGGCGAGTTCACCGCCGTGGGCGAGCCCCAGCCGAGGGACTGGACCGTGGAGGACTCCGTCGCGATCGGCGTCTACCTCGCGCGCACGGTCCCGAGCGACGACGGCGAGGAGCTGAACAACGCGCGGGCGCTCCAGGCGTTCGGCCCGAAGCTGTTCAACCGCCTCGTGCCGATCCGTGCGAAGGGCCAGATGGTCACCGTCCCGCGCTCCCAGGGCCTGTTCCCGGCGCAGCCGGGCCGCACGCGCAAGCAGGAGAAGGTCGCCTACGGGCGGTCGAAGAAGTTCGTCCACTCGCTGCCCCTGCCCGAGTCGAACTCGGCCAACGGCGGGGGCGGGGCGGCGGCGTCCGCACGCTCCCTCCCCCTGATCGGCGCGCTCGGGCACCACGGCGGCTCGAACATGTGGGCCGTCCGCTCGCGTGACGGGAAGAGCGCGACGTTCTGGAACGGGCCGCAGCTCGGCTTCCAGATCCCGGAGCTGTTCGTGGAGCTCGAGCTGCACGGGCCGGGGCTGGACGTGCGCGGGACCACCGCCCCGGGCGTCCCCGTGATCGGCATCGGCCACAACAAGCACGTGGCCTGGGGCCTCACCAGCGGCCTGACCGACGACGACGACCTCTACGCGGAGCAGCTCGCCGGCCCCGAGGCCTACTTCTACAAGGGCCAGCGCGTGGACATGAACTGCCACACGGAGACGATCGACTACAACTCGCCGCCGTCCGACCTGCTCGGCGGCCACCCGCCGGAGTCGGGCTCGCAGGACGTCCGCCTCTGCCGCACCGTGCACGGACCGGTGCAGGCCCGCGGCGGCGACGTGGCCTACGCCCGCCGCTACGCCATCTGGAAGCGCGAGGTGGACTCGCTAAACGGGCTCGCGGAGGTGAACGCCGCCGCCAGCGTCAAGCAGGTGAACAGGGCCGCGGCCAAGCTCACCTGGAACGAGAACCTGATGGCCGCCGACGACCACGGGCACATCGGCTACTGGCACCCGGGCCTGCTCCAGATCAAGCCGCGCTCGTGGGACGAGCGGTTCCCGTACCCGGGCACCGGCAACGCCGAGTGGCGCGGCTTCCTGAAGCCCAACCAGCGCCCGCACTCGATCGACCCCAAGCAGGGCTTCCTCTTCAACTGGAACAACATGCCGTCGGCCGGTTGGACGCAGGGCGACGCGCCCGCGCGCGAGCGGCTGCTGGGGCCGTTCCACCGCTCGGGCGTGATTCGCAAGCGGCTGCTGAGGGAGCGCAGGGCCGGCGGCAGCTTCAAGCGCACCAGGGCGGTCGATGCGTTCACCGGCTACCACGCGCAGCAGCGAGTCCTGATGACCAAGCGCCTGCGTCACATCCGGCATGGCGCGTCGGGCGAGGCCGCCAGCGTGCTCGACACGATCCTGCGCTGGAGCGGGAACTTCGCCAAGCACGACTCGCACGGCAACGTCGACCCCGGCGTGGCCGCCTGGAAGACGTTCACGGCCGGGGCGGCGAAGCGGATGTTCGGCCGCTTCAGCGGCGAGGGCGTGGAGTCCGTGCTCGACACGCGCGGCAGCTCGCACATGCTCGAGTCCACGTGGGGCGAGGTCTACGCGCTGCGCCACCTGTCGCGGAAGGCGCTCCAGTCCGTCGCCACGAATACGTTCGCGTCGCTGGCCGCCCGGTTCAAGTCGTCGAACCCGGCCAAGTGGCGCGAGCCGCGCACGATGTACGAGCCCAGCTCGCAGGGCGCCGCCAGCATGCCGAAGATCCCGTTCTTCGACCGCGGCACCTACGAGCAGGTGGTGGAGCTTGGGCCGTGAGGGGCTCACCCGCCGGACGCTGATCGGCGGTGCGGCGGCGGGCGCCGCCGGCGCGGCGGTCCCGGTCTCAGCCGCCGCACGTAAGAACGGGAAGTCGAAGCGGCGCCACATCGAGGCCGACGTCGTGGTCGTGGGCGCCGGACTCGCGGGCCTGACCACGGCACGGCGGCTCGTGCAGAAGGGAGTCGGCTCGGTGGTCGTGCTCGAGGCGCGCGACCGCGTGGGCGGCCGCACCCACACCAAGCACAAGCAGGGCACCTGGGTCGACGTCGGCGGCCAGTGGATCAAGACCAAGACCAGCAGCTACGGCCCGGCGCAGCCGCGGATCGCCGCGCTCGCGAAGGAGATGGGCGTCAAGACGTTCCCGTCCTACTACCCCGCCGACGCCAAGGACGTGGGCTACGAGGCCGGCATCCGCCAGACCTACGCGTGGCAGCCGACGCAGGAGCTCCCACCGAGCCCCAGCCTGATCGACGCCGCGACCGCGATCACCAAGCTGGACATGATGGCCCAGGAGGTGGGCGCGCAGGCGCCGTGGAACGCCGCGAAGGCGGCCGAGTACGACGGTCAGACGTTCGAGACGTGGAAGCAGGCCAACACCACCACGGACTTCGGCCGGCGGATCCTGGACCTGGGAGCCGAGGCGGTCCTCGCCTGCGAGCCGCGCGACGTCTCGCTGCTCTACCTCCTCTTCTACATCGCCTCGGCGGGGACGCTCGAGAACCTGATCTCGACGCCGCTCGGCTACCAGGAGAGCCGCTTCGTCGGCGGTTCGCAGCAGGTGTCGAACAAGGTCGCCCACGCGCTCGGCAAGCAGCGCGTGATCAAGCGCTCGCCGGTCACGAAGATCAGGCACACCAAGCGCCACGTGGTGGTGGAGTCGGCCCGTGCGGTGGTCACGTGCAAGCGCGTGGTGGTGGCGATCGCACCGGCGCTCCAGGGGGCGATCGAGTTCCAGCCCGGCCTCCCGCCGCGGCGCGCCCAGCTCGCGCAGCGCTTCCCGATGGGGTCGGTGATCAAGGTCCACGCCTTCTACGACAGGCCGTTCTGGCGCGACGACGGCCTCACCGGCTTCACCGTGAGCGACCAGGGACCGTGCCGGGTCACGTGGGACAACAGCCCGCCGAGCGGCAAGCCCGGGGCGCTCGTCACGTTCATCGAGGGCGAGGACGCGCGCCACTACAGCGGCCGACCGGCCGGGGAGCGGCGCACCGCGGTCCTGGGGTCGCTCGCGCGCTACTTCGGCGACCGCGCGAAGAGCCCGGTCGACTACGTCGAGCACGACTGGCTCCGCGAGCACTGGTCGCGCGGCTGCTACGTGGGAGTCATGCCGCCCGGCGTGATGCTCGACTACGGCTCCGTGCTGCGCCCGCCGATCGGCAACATCCACTGGGCGGGCACCGAGACCGCCACGCAGGGCGCGGGCTACATGGACGGTGCGGTGCAGTCCGGCGAGCGCGCGGCCGCCGAAGTGGTCGCGCGGCTGTAGAAGCCGACGGCCGTCCGTGCGCGCAACGGCTCGTATGGATCGGCTCCGGCACTGGGCCGTTTGAGGGTTGCTCATGAACCGCGAGACGGCCCAGTGCCGCCTGAGTTGCCGCAAATTGCGGCTTTCTATGGAGGACTGGGCCGGGCGACGATGGCGGCGGCTCGCAACGGGCGCGGCCGCCCCGCGCCGTAAGCTGAGGACGATGCGCACCCCCTCCGCGGCCGAGGCGCGGCGCTTCGATCCGGCGCGCTTCGAGACCTTTCGCTTCACCGGCCGGCGCTTCGAGGACGGCACGGCCGTGCTCGAGTACGCGCTCGACGACGAGGTCGAGTTCGTCGAGCGGGTCCACTTCCCCGGCGCGTCGGGCGCGCACAGCGACGCGCTGCTCGAGCTGCTGCACCTCGTGGCCGGCGTGAGCTACTACAAGGTCGCGGCTCCGCCCGCGATCGAGGCGCCCGGCTCGCCCCTGCTCGAGGCGCTGTACACGCACGGGCTCGCCGAGTTCGCCTACGTGAACGGGATCGACCTGCGGCCGCGGTTCGACGGCGGGACCGCCACCCCGGCGCCGGCCGCCGAGCCGCTCGAGCTCCCGCGGCGCACCGCGGTCCCGATCGGCGGCGGCAAGGACTCGATCGTGTCACTGGAGGCGCTCAAGCGCGCCGGCGAGCCGGTCGTCGCGTTCTCGGTCGGCAACCCTGACCCGATCCGCCGCAGCGTGGAGGTCGCGGGCGTGGAGCACCTCGTCGTCGAGCGGGAGCTGTCGCCCAACCTGGCCGAGCTCAACGCCGCGGGCGCGCTCAACGGCCACGTGCCTGTCACGGCAGTGGTGTCGGCGATCGCCTGCTTCGCCGCCCCGCTCTACGGCTTCGACGCGATCGCCATGTCGAACGAACGCTCGGCGTCCGAGCCGAGCGTCGTGGTCGACGGCCGCGAGGTCAACCACCAGTGGAGCAAGGGCCTCGCCTTCGAGCGGCTCCTCCGCGACGAGCTGGCGGCGCGCGCGCCCGGCCTCGACTGGTTCTCGTTCCTGCGGCCGTGGTCGGAGCTCGCGATCGCGCGCGCGTTCGCCCGCCTCGACGGCTACGACGACGCCTTCACCAGCTGCAACAGCGTCTTCCGCCGCGATCCGGCACGGCGCGGGTCCGGCTGGTGCGGCGACTGCCCCAAGTGCCGTTTCGTGTTCCTGGTGCTCGCGCCGTGGATGGAGCCCGAGCGGCTCGTGCGAGTCTTCGGGCGCAACCTGCTCGACGAGCCGGACCAGGTTGCCGGCTTCGCCGAGCTGGTCGCGAGCGGGCGCAAGCCGCTCGAATGCGTGGGCGAGGAGCGCGAGTCCGCGGCCGCGCTGCGCATGCTCGCGGAGAGCGACGCCTGGAGAGGAACGCCGGTCGTCCGTGCCCTTGCTGACCCGGGCGCCCCGCTCGACGGCCTGCTCGACCCCTCCCCCGACCACCTCGTGCCAGAGCGCCTCGCCGATGCGGCTCTCTGATCTCCGGGGCCGCCGCGTGGGCGTGTGGGGCGCCGGTCGCGAGGGCCTCGCCGCTCACCGCGTACTGCGCGAGCAGGATCCCGCCCGGGAGGTCCTGATCTACACCGACCAGCCGGTGCCGGACGAGGAGCGCACGGCGTTCGGCGACGGCGCGCGCTTCGCCTCAGGGCCGGACGGCTTCGGCGACCTCGCGGCCTGCGAGGTGGTGATCCGCTCGCCGGGCGTCAGCCGCTACCGCCCCGAGGTCGAGCGGCTCCGCGATGCCGGCGTGGAGCTCACGACCGGCACCAACCTGTGGTTCGCCGAGCACGGCGACGAGCGCGTGGTGGCGGTGACGGGCACGAAGGGCAAGAGCACCACGTCCTCGCTGATCGCTCACCTGCTGAACGAGACCGGCGTGCGCGCGATCCTGGGCGGCAACGTCGGTCGCGCCCCGCTCGACCTGCTGCATGTGGACGAGGCACCCGACGTCTGGGTGCTCGAGCTGTCGAGCTTCCAGGCCGCGGACCTCGAGCAGGGGCCGTCGATCGGAGTCGTGCTCAACATCCACCCGGAGCATCTCGACTGGCACGGCACGGCGGAGCGCTACCTCGAGGACAAGGCCAACATGCTCGTGCGCCGCCCCGACACGGTGGCCGTGCTCAACCGCGCCGACCCGCGCGTGGAGGCGCTGGCGAGCCGCGTGGCCGACGTCCGCTGGTTCGGCGACGAGGAGGGGCTGCACACCGACGAGCGCGGCGGGATCCGCCGCGGCGCCGAGCTCCTCTACGAGCCCGGGACGCTGCGGCTGCGCGGCGTGCACAACGCGCTGAACGCGTGCGCGGCGCTCACCGCGGTCGAGGAGCTGGGGCTCGATCCGGCGGCGCTGACCGAGCCGCTCGCCTCATTCGAGCCGCTGCCGCACAGGCTCGAGCCGGTGGGCACCCACGGCGGCCGCACCTTCATCAACGACAGCATCTCCACCACGCCGCCGGCGGCCATCGCGGCGCTCGACGCGCTCGCCGGCAGACCGATCGCGCTGATCGTGGGCGGGTACGAGCGCGGCCAGGACTACAGCGGGCTCGCCGAGCGGATTGCGCGCTCGAGCGTGGAGTTGGTGGTGGGCCTGCCGGACACCGGCAAGCGGATCGCGGACGCCGTGGCGGCCGCGGGCAACGGGGCGCCGCGCACCGCGCTCGCAGGTGACGTTGACGAGGCCGTGCGGCTCGCCGCCGCAGGCGTTCCGGAGGGCGGCGTCGTGCTCCTGTCCCCCGCCGCCCCGAGCTACGTGCAGTTCCGCAACTTCGAGGAGCGCGGCGCGGCGTTCGCGCGCGCGGCTGCCGCGGTCGCGACATGAGCGCGCTGCCCGACGACTGCGTGCTCGACGGCCGGGTGGTCCCGGTGCGCGAGGCCACGATCCCGGTGGCCGACGAGGGGCTGCTGCGCGGCGACGGCGCGTTCGAGGTGGTGCGCCTCTACGCGGGGCGCCCGTACGCGCTGGACGACCACCTGCGGCGGATGGCGCGCTCGTGCGAGACGCTGATGCTCGAGGCGGACCTGAGCGCCGTGCGCGACGACGCGCTCACGATGTGCGAGATCGCGGACGGCGCGGAGCTGCTGCTGCGGCTCGTGGTCACGCGGGGCGGGCACAGGATCGCGTTGCTCGAGCCGATGCCCGACCACGGCGACTCGATCCGGCTTGCGGTGGAGCGCCACCTGCCCACGCCGCTCCTGCGCGCGGCCAAGTCGCTGTCGTACGCCGCCAACATGCTGGCGGCGCGGCGGGCGACCGAGCGCGGCTTCGACGACGCGCTGCTGGTGCTGCCCGACGACCGCGTTCTCGAGATCACGCGCTCGTCGTTCTTCTGGGTCGAGGACGGGCGGATCCACACGCCGCCACTCGAGGACGACACGATTCTCGACTCGATCACCCGGCGGCGCGTGATCGAGGAGAACGAGGTGACCGAGCAGAACATTCAGCTGACCGACCTCGCGCGCGCGGACGAGACGTTCACCGCCGGGACGTCGTTCGAGGTGCTCCCGGTCACCGAGGTCGAGGGCGTCGGCGCGTTCGAGGCGGGGCCCGTCACCCGCGCGGTCATGGAGCGGGTGCGGGCGCGCGTGGAGCGGGACCTG
>JAXDHW010000033.1:0-8055 GCA_034664365.1 Thermoleophilaceae bacterium | reverse complement strand
GCTCGGCCGTGGAGGTCTGGAGCACGCTGGCCGCACGCTTAAGGGGATCCAGCTCCGCGGCGGCCACGAGCGTGTCCGCGCGGCACGGGATGCTCGCGTGCACGCGCGTGCCCTCGCCGCGCGGACTCTCGACCGCGAGCTCCCCGTCGACCGCGCCCAGCCGGTCCGCAAGGCCGCGCAGGCCGGACCCGCGCGAAGCGTCCGCGCCGCCGATGCCCTCGTCGATGACCTCGACCTCGATCCGGTCGCCCTCCTGCCACGCCCGCACGGTGGCGCGGCCGGCCTGCGAGTACTTCACGACGTTGGTCAGCGCCTCGGAGACGACGTAGTAGGCGGCGGCCTCCACCGGATAGGGCAACCGCCCCTCCACCTGGAGGTCGCAGTCGATCGGGAGCGAGATCCGCCGGGTCAGGGCCTGCACGGCGGGCGCGAAGCCGCGGTCGCTGAGGATCGCGGGGTGGATGCCGCGGGCGAGCTCGCGCAGCTCGTCGAGCGCCGCGGCGAGCTTGGCGTTGGCACGCTCGACGAGGGCGGCGCTGTCCCCGTCGCCGTGGACCTTGGCCTTGAGCATCCGCAGGTCGAGGGCGAGCGCCACGAGCTGCTGCTGCGCTCCGTCGTGCAGGTCCCGCTCGATCCGCTTGCGCGCCGAGTCGCCCGCCTCGACGATGCGGACGCGCGACGCTCGCAGCTCCTCGAGTCGCGCGCGGAGATCGGCCTTCAGTTGCTCGTTGTCGAGCGCCAGGGCCGCGGCCGCGGCCGCGGCCTGAACCAGCTCGGGCCCGGCGTCGAGGTCGGCGTCGTGGATGATCGCCGCCACGCGCCGGCCGCCGCGGTCGACCGACGTCCAGGCGCGACCCGACTCCGGCGCCGGCAGCTCCACGGGCGAGCCGCGCTCGTCCACGAAGATCCGCCGGTCGGGGAGCCAGTAGGCCACCTGGAGGTTGCGGTCGCCGAGGCTCTCGGCGAGCATCTCCCGGACCGGGCTGCCCGGGGGCGGCGCACTCGCGAGCACCGAGTGGGTCACGGCGCGGAGCGCCGATGCGACGGCCCCGAGCACGGCCACGGCGAGGATCGCCGCGGGTAGCGCAAGCGCCAGCATCAGCAGGCCGCTGACCACGCCCAGCTGTGCGCCACCGACGTAGACCGGCGGCGACGGGCCGGCCAGGCCCTGGATGCCGAGCACCACGAGCGCGGCCGCGAGTGCCACCGCGGCGATCCCGGCCGCGGCGCCCAGCAGCGAGACGGGGAGCTTGAAGAGGGCGAGGGCGATCGCGCGCCGCGAGCCGGTCTCGCGGAAGCTCGCGCCGATCCGTCGCCAGCCGTGCGCGTCGATCCGGCGGCGCGGAGGAAGCGGCGGGATGCGTGCGCGGAGGAGCCGATTGGCGATCGCCCGCTCGAGCTGCGCGTAGCGCCAGGCGGCGGCGGCCGTGCCGGCGAGGATCGAAAAGCCGATCCACAGCGGGGAGAGCACGACGCCCAGCAGGCCGGCGGCGAGCAGCAGGGCCACGCAGACGATGCCGAGCGGCAGCGAGACCACGATGTACGCGAGGACGGCGGCGCTCTCGGCGAGCCGGTCGCCGAGGCCGTGGCCGGGCGTGCGGGCCGGGGCGCTCATCAGCCGCCGCCCCGCACGGTCACGTCACCCGCGTCGCTGAGGGCCTGGATCTCGTACGGGGCGCCCGGGTTGCGCTGCACGCCGGAGACCTCGGTGCTGCCGTTGTTGGAGTCGGCCTCGATCCGGTAGCCGCCGGCGGGGACGGTGGCGTCGAGGTCGCCCGTGCTCGAGCGCAGGTTGAGCGTCTGCGGGGAGCATGTGGCCGTCGCGTGCGCGGAGCCCGAGCCGGTCTTCACCGACAGGGCAAAGCCGCAGAAGCCGTCGACGAAGACGTTGCCGGAGCCGGTCTGCACGTCGGCCGAGCCGCGGAAGGCCGCGATCCGCACGTCGCCGCCGCTGCTCCGGATGACGACCGGCACGTTCTCGGGCACGGCGACGCGGTAGTCGGAGGTGCAGCTGCCGACCACGAGCCGGGGACAGCGCGACGACAGGCGCAGGACCCCGCTCTCGAGGCTCCGCCGCTCGTGTGACGGGCGGTCGAAGGCGAATCTGTCGGTCCGCCGGACCTCCGCCGCGCTGCCGCCGGCGTCGGTGATCTCGACGCTCCCGGAATGGACGTTCACCTCGATGCGGGTGAGCGGGCCCGTGACGCGGTAGTGCGCGATCCGGGTCTCCTTGGTGGCCGCCCACCAGATGCCGAGGCCGATCGCCACCACGAGCAGCGCGGCCGCGGACGCGACGACGAGCGAGGTCCAGGGGATCTGTGGGCGCCGGGCGGCGTCGGTCCCGCCGCTGGCGGTCCGCGCCGGCCCCGCAACCGCGGGCGGGCCAGCCACGCACGTAAGTTAGCGCCAGGAGACGGGTTTCGCGACCGCTCCGGAGTGCGGAGGCGGGGTGGGCGCCGGTGCGGCTAGCCGCACCCGCAGACGCCTGCCGGCCGTATGGGCGAATGATCCGCGAACCGCGATATTCCGAAACGTACCCCGACCCCCCAAGCGCCCATGTGGAACACCTGCAGAACAGTCGCCGCCGCTCCCGCCGAGATCCTCCATGTGCTCACCCACGAGGACGCGATCCGCCGCTGGTCCCCGGTGGACTTCGAGCTCACCGGCCACGCCGGCGGCCGCCTCCGCTCGGGCGACCGCGCCCGGGTCGAGGGCCGCGTCGCCGGCATCAACGTCGGCTTCGACGTCGAGGTGGCCAGGGCGGAGAGCGCGAGCCTCGAGCTCTTCGCGCGCGGCCCCGTGGACATCGACGTCAACTACGGCATCGCCAGCTGCGACGGCGGCTCGGCGGTCGAGGCGAGCGTCGACGTCCGCGGCGGTCGCGGGATGACCGGCCGCGTGGTGGCCACGACCGTGCGGGCGCTGCTGGCCGCCGGAGCCCTCGACGGCGCCCTGGGCCGGATCGCCGGCGAGGTCGAGGCCGGCCGGGAGCAGAGCGCGGCGCAGCCGGCTGGCGACTTCGCCATCGCGGCCTGAGCGCCCGCGGCAGCTCGGAACAGCGGGCAATGACGAGGTCGACTTCGGTGAGGGGGCGTTTGACCAGGTCATAGGGGGGTCAAATGCACCCTCACCTAATCCAGGTACTGCACGACCTCCGAGACCGGAGCGCGGTCGGGCACGACCTGGTCCTGCCGGGGATGTCCCAGGTGCAGCAGTCCCAGCACCTCCTCGTCATCCGGGATCGCGAGGGCGGCCAGTCCCGCCGCCTCCCGCAGCACCGCCGGGGTGCGCCAGTAGCCGGCGAGCCCGCGGGCGTGTGCGCCAAGAAGCACGATGTAGGCCGCGATCCCGCTCGCCAGCAGGTCCTCGCGGTCCTGAACCGGGTCTCCCGACGCCGCGACCGTGACCGCCACGAGTGTCGGCGCACGATCGAGCTTGCGCCCGGATCCGGGTTCCACCGCATCGGCGGCGTCCTTCAGGCGTTGGAGGGCCCGTGGTCCGAGTACGCGGAAGCGCCACGGATTGGTGAGGTGATGGTTGGGAGCCCAGCGGGCCAGCTCGAACAGCTCGTCGAGCGTCGCGCGGTCGACCGGCTCGGGCCGATAGGCCTTGTGGGTCCGGCGTGTCCGGATCGCGTCGTCGACGTTCATATCCTGTTGATCCCCTCTGGGGGAGCCTAGGATGGGCCCGCCCCCGCCCGCAGTGTCCATGTCCTCGTTCCGCCGCACCACACCCATGGTCGTCGCCGCGCTCGCGGTCGTTCTCGCCGTGGCCGCGGGCAGCAAGCCGACGCGGGCGGCGGGCGGCTCGGCCGTGGACATCTACCCGGTGGCGGGCACCAAGGTGGCCAACCCGCGCACCACGATCAGCTTCCGCGGCATCAGCACCATTCCCAAGATCACGGTGACCGCCTCGCGCTCCGGCCGCCATCGCGGCCACTTCGAGCGGCACTCGGACCACAGGGGGGCCACGTTCATCCCGGATCACGCCTTCGGCGAGGGCGAGCTCGTGACCGTCCACAGCGACACCAAGCTGACCCGCGCCACGTCGGCCGGCAACGTCCGCTTCCGCATCTACAGCCACCCGAACCCGGACGACCTCCGCAACGCCTACGGCCAGCTGCACAAGGACCCCGAGGGCAACCCCAAGGAGGCGCAGGCCTTCCACACCCGCAAGGACCTGCGGCCGCCCGACCTCGGGATCGACAAGCGCAGCGGGGCGGCATCGGACGACCCGCTCTTCTACGCCGTCAAGGGCGGTCCGGGGCAGGACGGCCCGCAGATCCGCGACTCCAGGGGCCGGCTGATCTGGTTCCGCCGGATCCGCCCGCCGCTCAGCCCGTACGACTTCCGCGTCCAGGCCTACCAGGGCAAGCCCGTCCTCACGTGGTGGCAGGGCCGCGTGCTCGCCGGCAAGGGCCGCGGCTACGGCGTGATCCTGGACTCGCACTACAAGCTGGTCAAGCACGTGACGGCCGGCAACGGCTACCGCATGGACCAGCACGAGTTCGAGCTCACGCCGCGCGGCACCGCGTTCATCAACGTCTACGAGCCGGTCCGCTACAGCCTCAAGCCGATCGGCGGCTCGAAGAACGGCACCGTCTGGGACTCGATCGTCCAGGAGATCGACATCAAGACCGGGCTGGTGCTGTTCGAGTGGCACAGCCTCGCCCACGTGAGCGTCAGGCTCGGCACGTTCCCGGTCCGCGAGGGCTCCGGCTTCCCGTACGACCCGTTCCACGTCAACTCCGTGTCCGAGGACGCGAACGGCAACCTGCTCCTGTCGGCCCGCAACACCAACGCCCTCTTCCTCGTGAACCGCCACAACGGCAACGTCCTGTCGCGCATCGGCGGCAAGAAGCCCGACTTCACCATGGGCGAGGGGACGAACATGATCGGTCAGCACCAGGCCGTGCTCCAGCCCGACGGCCTGATCAGCGTGTTCGACAACGGCGGGAGCACGCAGTTCCCCACGACGCCGGACAAGGAGAGCCGCGGCATCTTCCTGAAGGTCAACGGCGGCGACAACTCGGTCACGCTCGACCACCAGTACACGCATCCCGGCGAGCACCTCTTCTCGCGCAGCCAGGGCAGCATGCAGGTGCTCCGCAACGGCAACGTCTTCATCAGCTGGGGCGGGGGCAACCCGTACCTCACCGAGTTCACGCGCGGCGGCGATCTGGTGTTCGACTCGCACATCCGCCCGAAGCGCGACGACACGTACCGCGCGTACCGCATGCCATGGGCCGGCGCGCGCCCGACCGGGCGGCCGAACGTCGTGGCGTTCACCGGTGAGAGTGGCACCAACGTCTATGTGAGCTGGAACGGCTCCACGGACGTCGCGCGCTGGGAGGTGCTCACCGGCAGCAACCCGGACAAGCTCAAGTCGGTGGGCCAGGTCGGCTGGCACGACTTCGAGACACGCATCGAGCTGAAGGGCGCGTCGCCCAAGTACGTCCAGGTGCGCGCGCTCAGCGGCGGCGGGAGCGTGCTGGGCACCTCCGCCACGATCCAGCCCAAGCGGGTCTGACCCAAGCCGCCCGGCCATATACTCGCGGCCGGGAGGTGGCTTTGCTGAGGGCACGGGGGGCATGGGTAGCGCTCGTCGCGGTGGCGGCGGCGCTCGCGGGCGGGACATCGGCGCACGCTGACGTGAGCGCGCCGGTCTTCGCCACCGAGGTGCCGGCCGGCCACGGCGCGGCCGTGCCGACCGCGAACTGCTCCGACCACCGGCGGCTCGACGGCGACCCGGGCGACTGGCAGGGCCACGCGAGCGGCTTCGGCGGCTCCACCGTCTACTCGTGCGGCGAGCTCGTCTACCAGGACCACGTCTTCGACGCGTACGGGCCCGACGACGGGAAGGACAAGGCGCGGCTGGCGATCCAGGACCCGCTCCAGAACGTGGTCCCAGAGATCTACCGGCTCGACCCGGCGATCCAGTACGTGCCGGGTGAGTTCGGGATCCCGACACCCGGCTACGACCTCTCGACCCACTACGGCGACATGCCGCACCAGGACGAGGCCGACCTGTCCGAGGTCCGGGTCGGGGCAGGCAGCGGCAACCTCTGGCTGCTCGCCCGCACGACCACGATGGGCTCGGCGCCCAAGACGGCGGTCCTGATGCTGCTCGACACCGCACCTGGGTCGACTGCCCACGCCATCCCGTTCGGCAGCGGCATCAAGAGCTCGCGCGCCGAGCGGGCCGTGCTGCTCACCGCGTCGGGCGGCTGGGTGGCCGACCTCGCGACGGGGGCCGTGACCGGGCTGCCCAAGGGTTCGGTCGCGACCGACCCGAACGGCTACGCGAACGCGCTCGAGGCGCGGCTGCCGCGCTCCGCCCTCGGGCCGCTGCCGGGCAGCTTCTCGGTGGCGGTGGCCGCCGGGATCGCCGACCCGTCGGGCAAGCCGCGGTTCAAGGACTTCGGCCTCGGGGCCAACCTCGCAAACGTCGCCTTCCGCGGCGCGGAGCCGGCTCGCGACTGGTGGGACAAGCAGCAGGCGTTCTCGCTCGAGAGCGGCACGATCGACCCGTTCTTCCGGTCCGTCGACCTGAGCGGGCTGCAGCACGGCCGCAGCCAGAAGTACATGCCCGGTCCCGGCTACCACGACCGGATCTTCACCTCGTCCGAGAGGATCTCGAAGGAGGAGGGGCAGGAGGGGATCCTCCAGCACTACGGGATCTACCTGCCGACCGCCTACCGGCCCAACCGCAGGTGGCCGCTCCAGTGGTGGTTCCACTTCCGCGGCGGCAACGCGCACATCGCGGCGGCGGCCGTGCCGCGGATCTACAAGGACATGGGCGAGGACCTCGACACGATGGTGGTCTCCCCGCGCGGCCGCGGCGAGTCGACCTGGTACGTCGGCCGGGGGCACGTGGACTACCAGGAGGTGTGGCGCGACGTGCACCGCACGTTCCCCGTCGATCCCGACCGCACCTACATCGCCGGTCACTCGATGGGCGGCTGGGCCACGTACCTGATGACGATCCTCTATCCCGACCGCTTCGCGGCGGGCTTCCCGGCGTCCGGTGCCGTCACCCAGGGCGCCTGGACCGGCGTGGACTTCGCGCACTGCGACGAGCTGAGCGCCGACGGCGAGACGCCGTGCTACACCGACGCGAACGGCGGCGACTCGCGTGCCGAGCTCACGCGCCCGCTGCTCGACAACGTGCGCTGGGTCCCGCTGGCGATCTACCACGGGGTGCCCGACGAGCTGGTCCCCGTCACGGGCGTGATCCGCCAGGCGGACCGGCTGCGCAAGCTCGGCTACCGCTACCGGCTCTACCTGTTCCCGGCCCAGGAGCACTACGGCCCGCCCGTGACAGACCAGTGGGCCGACGGCGCGCGCTACGAGCACCAGTTCGTGCGGGACCCGAACCCGCCCCGGGTGACCTACATCCGCAGCATGCCGTTCGAGCGGGCCGTCGAGCGCGTGCAGGCGGACGGGGCCAAGCTGTCGTTCGACTTCGAGCGCGCGTACTGGATGTCCGACCTCGACCCGACCGACCTCGTGAAGGGCATCGTGACCTTCGACGGCCGCTCGTTCGGGTTGCCCGAGCGCGGCCACACCACGGTGCCCGAGGCGGGCGGCCCGGCCGACCCCGACCAGACCGGCCCGTACGCGATGGCGGGGCAGGCGTGGAAGGTCGGCGGCACGGACCTCCCGGATTGGCGCAACGCGTTCAGCGCGAAGCTCACGGGCGCGGGCCAGGTCCGGCTCCACACGAAGCGCATGGGGCTCGTCCCCACCCAGAAGCTCGAGGGCGACGTGACCACGCAGGCCGCCCTCCGGCTCACGCTGGTCGGCCGCTTCGGCAGGCACGCGATCGCCACGGTCGACGGCCACTCCGCCACCGTGCTTCGCCGCAGCAAGCGCGTGCTCGCCGTGGCCGTGCCGGCAGGGCACCACACGGTCGTCGTCCGGCCGGGCTGAGCGTGCCCGCACTCCGTGCAGCGGCGGTGGTGGCCGCATCGCTCGCGCTTCTCGCGGGCTGCGGCGGCGACAGGAAGACCGCGACGACGCCGGCCGGCACGGCGACGACGAAGACCGCCGCGGC
>JAXDHW010000032.1:0-4333 GCA_034664365.1 Thermoleophilaceae bacterium | reverse complement strand
GAGTCCCACCAGGCGTCGATCACCTCGGGCACGCGGCGCATCTCGCCGCCGCACTCCTCGCAGTCGAACACGACGTCGTCGATGAACGGCTTGTGCAGGTCGTCCGGCACCTGGCCGCCGAGCGTCTCGAGGTCGGCGCGCGACGCCACGCAGCGGTCGTGGCCCTCCGCGCAGCGCCAGATGGGCAGTGGCGTGCCCCAGTAGCGCTCGCGCGACAGCGCCCAATCCACGTTGCCCGAGAGCCAGTCGCCGAAGCGGCCGTCCTTGATGTGCTCGGGGTGCCAGTCGATCCCTTCGTTCTCGGCGAGCATCTGATCGCGCACGGCCGTGGTCTTCACGTACCAGCTCTGCTTGGCGTAGTAGAGGAGCGGTGTGCCGCAGCGCCAGCAGTGTGGGTAGGCGTGCTCGTACTCCTCGGCCCGAAGCAGGCGACCGGACTCCCGCAGCGCCTCCACGATGTCGGGGTCGGCGTCCTTCACGAAGCGCCCGGCGTACTCGCCCATCCGCTCGTCGAACGTGCCGTCCTCGCGCACCGGGTTCTGGACCGTCAGCCCGTAGCGCTCGCCGAGCCGGAAGTCGTCCTCGCCGAACGCCACGGCGGTGTGCACCACGCCGGTCCCGTCCTCCGTGGTCACGAAGTCGGCGAGCAGCACGGTGTGCCCGCGCTCGCCGTAGTCCGTGATGAAGCCGAATGGCGGCTCGTAGCGGAGCCCCTCGAGGTCGGAGCCCTTGAAGCGCTCCTCGATCTCGACCCCCTCCCCGAGCACGCGCTCGACGAGTGCCTCGGCCAGGATCAGCCCCTGCGCGCGTACGTACGTGACGTCGGGGTGAACCGCCAGCGCGGCGTTCGACAGGAGCGTCCACGGCGTGGTGGTCCAGCCGAGGAGCGAGACGCCCTCCTCGCCGATCACCGGGAAGCGCACGTAGACGGACGGGTCCACGACGTCGCGGTAGCCCTGCGCCACCTCGTGCGACGACAGCGCCGTGCCGCAGCGCGGGCAGTACGGCACCACCTTGTAGCCCTGCGACAGGAGGCCGCGCCGCCACACCTCGTGGAGCGACCACCAGACGGACTCGATGTAGTCGTCCGACATCGTCACGTAGGCGTCGTCCGTATCGATCCAGAAGCCGATCCGCTCGGTCAGCCGGTTCCACTCGTCGATGTACGTGAAGACCGATTCGCGGCAGCGGGCGTTGAACTCGGCCACGCCATAGCGCTCGATGTCGGCCTTGGTGGCCAGCCCCAGCTCGCGCTCGATCTCGAGCTCGACCGGCAGGCCGTGGCAGTCCCAGCCGGCCTTGCGGTCGACCCGGTGCCCGCGCATCGTCTTGTAGCGGGGAAAGACGTCCTTGAAGACGCGCGCGAGCACGTGGTGGGAGCCCGGCCGGCCGTTGGCGGTGGGCGGCCCCTCGTAGAACACGAACGGCGGCGCGCCCTCGCGGCGGCGGATCGACTCGTGGAACACGTCGCGCTCGCGCCAGCGCTCGAGGACCTGCTCCTCGAGAGCGGGAAAAGACTGCGCGGGATCGACCGGACGGAACGGGCTCAAGACGGGAGCCCGGAGTCTATGAGCGGCTAGACGGTCGGCTGGGCCGCTTAGCGCGAGCCGGCGCGCGAGGCCACGGCGGGCATGCGCCCGAAGGCGCTGCCGTCGACCATCGCCTTCATGTTCCGCACCGCCTCGGTGGGCGAGCCGCCGAGCGATGGGATGTTGTGCGATCCCGAGACGGGCATCGCACCGCGGTACTCGAACAGGGGGGCCGACGAGCCGAGCTGGCGGACCGCGTAGACGAGCCGGCCGACCACGTCGAGCGTGGCGCCGGTGCCGCAGAGGACGAGCGCGTTCGGGTCGAGCGCGCGCATGGCGCGCGTCATGCGCTCCTGGGCGAGGCCGACCGATAGCAGCAGCACGCGGAAGCCGGCGCGCCGCAGGCCGAGCTCGAGTGCCTGGACGTGGAGTCCCTCGAGGGTGAGGCCGGGGCTCGAGTCGAAGAGCAGGACGCCCTCGGTGCGCGAGGCGGCGGGGCTGACGCGGCGAGCCGAGTACAGCCACCCGGTCGCCCACCGGCACGCGAGCTCGTACTCGGCCTCGCGGCCCTCGCGACTCTCGGCGAGCTCGAGGGCGGGCAGCAGGAGCTCCTCGACCGACCGCTCGATCGAGCGAAGGGCGAGGCTCTCCTCCATGATGCGGTCGGCGAGCGACTCGTCGTAGCGGTCGAAGGCCTCGAGCAGGCGGGAGGCGGATCCGATGCCCTCGCCGCGCTGGCGGGCCACCTGGATGGCAGAAGAGATGTTGTGCGTCTCGAGCAGGGCGCGGCGCAGCGCCTCGAGCTCACCGAGCTCGTACTGGCGGTGGCCGCCGGCCGTGCGGCGCGGCGCCGGATAGCCGAATCGGCGCTCCCAGCTGCGGAGGGTGTTGGGGCTGACGCCGAGCAGCTCGGCCGCAGCGTTGGTTCGAATCCCGCTCACTATTTGCGTTCCTTCGGCACGATCGTACGCCGCCTTTAGGGATTTCTGCGCAGTTCAGAGCGACAGCCAGCGCAAAGCCCTTGGCGTGGATCTGGAGTTTTGACAGGTTTCGGCGTCTCTGCGCAAGATCTGAACGCGATCTTGCACCCCTCAGCCGCCGGTCGAGTCCACCACCACGAGCGCCGCGGGCGGGTTGCCGCAGCCCCCGATGCGAGCCTCCATCTCCCTGTCGATCTTCGAGGCCGACGCCTGCACCGGCAGCGTGGCCGGGGCGAGCGTGCCGTTGGCGGCGGCCACGATCAGCCGCGCGAGCTCGCCGACGCCGGCGGGGCTCGTCAAGAGCGACAGAAGCGGCCGTCCGTAGCTGCCGTCGGGGACGGCGAACATGTCGTCGGCCGCCTGGCTTGCCGCGCTCACGCGCAGGTCCGCCGTGACCACGAAGAACGCGGCCCCCGGGGCCGTGAGCGTCGCGCTCGAGCACGTAAGGACCACTCCAAGCCCGCAGCGGACGCAGACGCGACCGCGGTTGGGCGTGCCTGCTTGGGCCGTTGGGCCGTCGAACACGAATGCACAATGCGTGCAGAATCGGGTCAGCTCCTCGCCATTCGCGCGTCCCTGCGCGCCGGCGGGGTGGACCCGGGCCAGATGCCTCATCCTTGCTCCTTCCGGGGGAGTCCGTTCCCCTCGCAAACGATCAGAACACGGAAGCGCGGCTCGTGGAGGAAGGTGGAGGATTTGCAGCGGATCGGCGGCGGTAATCGCGTCAGATCTGTCCTGTTTGCTTGCGCGCTGGCGCTGCTCGTGCCCGCGGGCTGTGGCTCGGAGCCCTCGCGCGCGGTGCCGGTCGAGTGCAAGGACGCCTCCACGGCGGTGGAGCGCGCGCTCGCCGCGGCGCCCGGGGAGGTGCGGTTGAGCGGCACCCGGCTGTCGGACTGCTTCGCGCCCGGGAGCGACTCGGCGGACGGTCAGGCGCTCGGCCTCACGTTCCTGCCGGCCGCCGAGCACGCTGCGGCCGAGGCTCGGGCTCACCCGAACGGGCCGCCCGCGCTGCGCCTCGGGTTCCTGATCGGGGCTGTGCACAGGGGCGTCGCCCGCGGGCGCGTCTACGCGGAGCTCGGACGGCGGATCGACGTCGAGCTCACGGGTGTCGACACCACCTCCGCTGCCTACCGGCGCGGAGAGCGGGCGGGGCGGGACCACGGATAGCCTGTAGGGATGGACCAACACTGGGGCGGTGAGACCACGAAGGCGGTTGAGAACTTCAAGATCTCGGGCGAGCAGGTGCCGGTCGCGGTGGTCCATTGGCTCGGTCGGATCAAGGCCGCGGCGGCGCGCACCAACGCGGAGCTCGGAGAGCTCGACGAGGGGCTGGCGGAGCGGATCGCCGCCGCCGGCGACGAGGTCGCGCACGGCCGGCACGACGACCAGTTTCCGATCGACGTCTTCCAGACGGGCTCGGGCACGTCGTCGAACATGAACGCCAACGAGGTGATCGCCTCGCTCGCCGGCGAGGGCGTCCACCCGAACGACCACGTGAATCTCGGGCAGTCGTCGAATGACGTCTTTCCGTCGGCGGTGCACCTGGCCGCCCTCGCGGAGGCGAGCGACAGGCTGCTCCCGGCGCTCGACCGGCTGGCCGGCGCGCTGGCCGCCAAGGCCGACGAGTTCGCCGACCTGGTCAAGGCCGGCCGCACCCACCTGATGGACGCGGTGCCCGTCACGCTGGGCCAGGAGTTCGGCGGCTACGCGGCGCAGATCCGGCTCGGCCGCGATCGCGTGGCCGACACGCTGCCGCGCGTCGCGCAGATCCCGCTCGGCGGCACCGCGGTGGGCACCGGGCTGAACACCCACCCCGACTTCGCG
>JAXDHW010000304.1:0-5257 GCA_034664365.1 Thermoleophilaceae bacterium | reverse complement strand
AGGTGCTGGTCGACTGGAGCCAGAACGACGAGCACAAGACGACCGTGTGCGTGTACTCGCTGCGCGCCAAGGAGCGGCCCACCGTCTCGACGCCGGTCGCCTGGGACGAGGTGGAGGCAGCGCTTCGGAAGAAGGACTCCGGGCTCCTCACGTTCGAGTCCGGCGACGTGCTCCGGCGCGTCGAGGAGGGCGGCGACCCGTTCGCCCCAGTGCTCACACTGCGGCAGGACCTGCCGAGTTTCTCGCAATAGCCCGGTACGATCCCGCGCCGGATGAGACTCCGGAGGACGCGCACGGACAAGCGCAGCTGGAGCCGCCGGCTGGTCGACGAGGAAGCCAGGGAGTTCGTCGAGAGGGAGCTCGAGGAAACCCGCGAGGTGTTCCGGACCGCGTCGGGCGAGTTCCAGCTCGAGGCACTCTGCCGCGACGTGTTCGCGGCTTCCTCGACCACCGACATCCGCTGGCTCAAGGGGCGCGGAGTCGACGCGCGCGACTTCTACGAGCGCGAGATCCGGCCGAGCTGGGAGGGTCTCGACCAGCAGGCGCGGGCGGCAAAGATCGAGCGCTTCATCGACCTCTCGAACATGCTCGGCGCCGCGGGAATCGAGGGGGAGCCGGCGCAGGAGATGCGCGACCTGATCGCGACCGTGCACGTGAAGACGCTCCTCCTGAGCTGGGCCTACGACCGCACCTACGGGTTCATCGACCGTCTCTTCAACGGCCCGCTCCAGTACCGCAACCACCGGCGCGGACGCGCGGGCCGCGCCGCCCGCACCGCGGTCTAGGCTTTCCGGCATGGCGTCCTCGCGCTCGCCCGAGCCGCTGATCCAGCGGGCCGAGGCGGGGGACCGCGCCGTCCAACGGCTCAGCGACCTCCAGGCGATCACCGAGGCGGCGCTCTCGCACCTGCGGCTCGACGACCTGCTGGACGAGCTGCTGCTCCGCGTGCGGGCCATCCTCGCCGCGGACACCGCGGCCGTGCTGCTGCTCGACGAGGAGGCCGGAGAGCTCGTGGCGCGCGCCGCCAAGGGCCTGGAGGAGGAGGTCGAGCGCGGGACCCGCATCCCGCTGGGCCGGGGGTTCGCGGGCCGCGTCGCCGCCACCAAGAGCCCGGTGATCCTGCCGAGCGTCTCGAGCTCCAACGTCCTCAACCCGGTGCTGCTGGAGAAGGGTGTGTGCTCGCTGCTCGGCGTGCCGCTGCTGGTCGAGGGCGAGGCGATCGGCGTGGTCCACGTCGGCACGCTCCAGCCGCGCTCCTTCACCGAGGACGACGCCGAGCTGCTCCGGCTCGCGGCCGACCGCATGGCGATCGCCATCGACCACGCCCGCCTGTACGAGGCGGAGCGCGCGGCTCGCGCCGAGGCGGAGCGGAGCGCCGCCCGGATCGAGCAGATCCACTCGATCACCGACCTCGCGCTCGGCTACTTCTCGCTCGAGCAGGACCTGATGACCCGGCTGCTCGACCGGCTGCGGACGGCGCTGGACGCCGACACGAGCGCGATCCTCCTCCTGGACGCCGAGGGCGAGCACCTTGCGGTGCGCGCCGCCCGCGGGCTGGAGCGGTCGATCGAGCGTGGCGTGCGAATCCCCGTGGGTGCCGGGTTCGCGGGGCGCATCGTCGCGGAGCGGCGGCCCGTGTTCCTGCCCGTGGTCGACCACACCAAGGTGCTCAACCCGGTACTGCTCGAGGTCGGGATCAAGTCGCTGCTCGGGGTGCCGCTGATGGTCGAGGGCCGTGTGATCGGGGTGCTGCACGTGGGGACGCTGACCCCGCGGGCGTTCACGGACGAGGACACCGCCCTGCTCGAGCTGGCGGGAGACCGCATCGCCGTGGCGATCGACCGCGCCCGCCAGCACGGCGTGGCACGCACCCTTCAGAGCAGCCTGCTGCCGGCCGCTCTTCCCGGCGTGGGCGGCTACGACCTCGCGGCGCGCTACGTGCCGAGCGCCGACGACGCCCACGTGGGCGGTGACTGGTACGACGTGCTGACCCTTCCGGGCGGTCGCGTCGGGCTCGTGATGGGCGACGTGGTGAGCCACGGCGTGCGCGCCGCCGCGGCGATGGGCAACCTGCGCACGGCGCTCCGCGCCTACGCGCACGACGGGTCCACCGCGGCGGCGGTGATGGAGCGCCTCAACGGCTTCGTCCGCTCCTTGGAGGAGCGCGAGATGGCGACGATCGCGTACGCGGTCCTCGACACGGCCACCGGCGAGTTTGCCTACACGCTCGCGGGCCACCCGCCGCCGCTCGTCATCGGCGCAGACGGAGAGGGCCGCTACCTCGAGGGTGGCCGCTCCGGGCCGGTGGGGGTGCTGACCGCCGCGCGCTACGAACAGGCCGCGGACGTCCTTCTCCCGGGCGAGACGCTGCTGCTCTACACGGACGGCCTGGTCGAGCGGCGCGGCGAGGCGCTCGAGCAGGGGCTCGACGAGCTGAAGCGGATCGTCGGACCCGACGCCGGCCGGCCGGACGGGCTGTGTGAGCGGCTCGTGGACGAGCGTGGCAGCAGCGCCGACGACGTTGCGGTGCTCGCCGTCCGCCGCGCGGCTCTCGGAGTCGACCCTCTGGAGCTGCGGGTACGCGCCGTGCCCGAGTCGCTGTCCGCCATGCGGCGCTCGCTCAGCTCGTGGCTGGCGGCGCTCGGAGCGGGGGAGGACGAGTCCTACGACATCCTGCTCGCCGTGGGCGAGGCGGCCGCGAACGCCGTCGAGCACGCGTACGGGCCGGTCGACGAGCAGTTCGTCCTGACCGCGGAGATCGTCGAGGGCGAGGTGCACCTCACCGTGGCCGACCAGGGCCGCTGGCGGCCGGCGCGGGGCACCAACCGCGGGCGCGGGATCGACCTCATGCGCCAGCTGATGGACGAGGTCGACGTGACGATGGCCGATCACGGTACGGTCGTGCGGATGCGGCGGCGGCTGGGTGACCGGGAGGGGGGTCCATGAGCGCGGAGGAGTCGCTCGATATCCGCAGCGAGGGGGACGTCGTGGTCGCCGAGCTGAAGGGCGAGATCGACCTCGCCAACGCCAAGGCGATCGGATCGCTCGTGGCGGGCGCCGTCCCCAACGACGCCACCGGGCTCGTGGTCGACCTGTCCGAGGTGACCTACCTCGACAGCTCGGGCGTGCACCTGATCTTCGACCTGGCGCAGCGCCTCGGCGACCGCCAGCAGCGGCTCGTCCTCGTGGTGCCGGAGGGGTCGCGGGTCCGCCGCGTGCTCGACCTCGTCAACCTCGAGGCGGTCGTGCAGGTGGTGCGGTCGGCGGACGGGGCGACGGCGACGGTTCGCGGCTGACCGGCGAGCCGCCCTGAAGGAACTCCCGGGTCGTGAGCGAATCCCCTGGGCGTGACCCGCTCGGGTACTTCAGCCCTCACGCTCTCCGCCGAGATCCGCCAGCGCTTCGACGAGTTCTCGCGCTCGCAGAAGGATGTCGGCCAGTACATCGTCGACCACCTCGACGAGGCCGCCTTCCACACGGCGGAGGAGCTGGCGCGCCGCGCCAACACCTCCAGCTCCACGGTCGTGCGCTTCGCCCAGGCGCTGGGCTTCGAGGGCTTCCCGGAGCTTCAGTCCTCGGCGCGCGACGAGTACCGCCGCGCGCGTGGGGAGGGGGAGTCCGGCGACTCGCTCGAGACGCAGCCGCTCTTCCCGATCGACCAGACCGAGTTCGAGGCGGCGCTCGCCGCGGACCACGTCAACGTGGCCGAGACGGCGCGGAAGCTCGACCGCGACGAGGTCGCCGCCGCGATCGAGGCGATCTCGCGCTCCGAGCACACACTGCTGTGCGGTACCGACCAGATGGCCTTCTTCGCCAGCTACCTACGCCACCTGCTGATGTTGCTCGACCTCCGCTGCGAGGTGGTTGCGAGCCCGAGCCAGGAGGGACTCGCGCGCCTCGGCCGCATCGACGAGCACACGCTCGTGATCGGGTTCTCAGCAGGCCGCCCGCACCCGCTCGTGGTACGCGCGATGAAGCTGGCCCGCCACCGGCGCGCCTCGACGATCGCGATCGCCGACGCCACGCTGTCCGAGGTCGCGAAGCTCGCCGACCAGCGCCTCTACTACTCGTCGAACAGCCCCGCGTTCGTCCGTTCGCACGCCGCGCTTCTCTCGCTTGTACAAGCACTCGCATACGGCGTGTACGCGTTGGACGAGTCGGCGTACGCCGACCGCATCAAGGCCTTTCGACTCAAGTAGCGGTCGCTGAATACGCACTCCCCGTGCGTATGATGGCTCCATGAAGGACACCGCCACCTTTCGGGTGAAGGCCGGCCTCGCCGAGATGCTGAAGGGGGGCGTGATCATGGACGTGGTCACCGCCGACCAGGCGCGGATCGCGGAGTCTTCGGGAGCCGTCGCCGTGATGGCGCTCGAGCGCGTGCCGGCGGACATTCGCGCCGCCGGCGGCGTGGCCCGGATGGCCGACCCCACGAAGATCGAGGAGATCCAGGGCGCGGTCACGATCCCGGTGATGGCCAAGGTCCGCATCGGGCACTTCGCCGAGGCCCAGGTGCTGGAGGCTCTGGAGGTCGACTACGTCGACGAGTCGGAGGTGCTGACGCCGGCGGACGAGTCGAACCACGTCGACAAGTGGGCGTTCAAGGTGCCGTTCGTGTGCGGGGCCACCAACCTCGGCGAGGCGCTCCGGCGGATCGCCGAGGGCGCGGCGATGATCCGCACCAAGGGCGAGGCGGGCACGGGCAACGTCGTGGAGGCGGTGCGCCACATGCGTTCCATCCGCGGCGAGATCCGGCGGCTCGGGTCGCTCGATCGCACGGAGCTGCCCGGCGCGGCCAAGCAGCTCGGCGCGCCGCTCGAGCTCGTGCGCGCGGTGGCGGAGAGCGGCGGCCTGCCGGTCGTCAACTTCTCCGCGGGCGGGATAGCCACGCCCGCCGACGCGGCGCTGATGATGCAGCTGGGCGCGGAGGGCGTGTTCGTCGGGTCGGGGATCTTCAAGTCGGAGGACCCGGAGCGCACGGCCGCCGCGATCGTCGAGGCCACCACCCACTGCGACGACCCCGAGCGGGTGGCCCGCGCATCGCGCGACCTGGGCGCCGCGATGAGCGGTATCGAGATCTCGTCGCTGGGCGAGCAGGGCCTGATTCAGACGCGCGGCTGGTAGGCACCGGGTGACGATCGGCGTACTGGCCCTCCAGGGCGACTTCGAGGCTCATGCCGCGATGCTGGCCGAGCTGGGCGCGGAGGCGCGCGAGGTGCGCGTGCCGGCGGACCTGGAGGGGCTCGACGGGCTGGTG
>JAXDHW010000294.1:0-2883 GCA_034664365.1 Thermoleophilaceae bacterium | reverse complement strand
CGCAGCGGGTGGAAGACGTCCTCCTGACAGGCCAGGGCGCTGCCGACGAGCACCGGCGCGACCGCCGCCGGGAGCGTTCGCGGCCGGGCCGCGACGAGCCAGAGCCGCAGCGGGCTCACGGACGCTTGGGGAACCTGCCGAAGTCCGGCTTGCGCTTCTGCACGTACGAGTCGCGCCCCTCCTGCGCCTCCTCGCTCATGTAGAAGAGGAGGTTGGTGTCGTGCGCAAGCTGCTGGATGCCCGCGAGCCCGTCCTCGTCGGCGTTGAAGCTGGCCTTGAGCAGGCGCAGGGAGAACGGCGAGAGCGCGAGCATCTCGCGGCACCAGCGGACGGTCTCCTCCTCGAGCTCCTCGACCGGCACGACGGTGTTGACGAGCCCCATGTCGAGCGCCTCCTGCGCTCCGTACTGGCGGCAGAGGAACCAGATCTCCTTGGCCTTCTTGGGTCCGACGAGGCGCGAGAGCACGCTGGCCCCGAAGCCGCCATCGAACGAGCCGACCTTCGGGCCGGTCTGCCCGAAGCGCGCGTTGTCGGCGGCGATCGTGAGGTCGCAGACCACGTGCAGCACGTGCCCGCCGCCGATCGCGTAGCCGGCGACCATCGCCACGACGGGCTTGGGGGTGCGGCGGATCTGGACGTGCAGGTCGGTGACGTGGAAGCGCCCGACTCCCTTCCCGCCGGTCATGTAGCCGGAGTCCCCGCGCACGCGCTGGTCGCCGCCCGAGCAGAACGCGAGCGGCCCCTCTCCGGTGAGCACGATCACGCCGACATCCGTGTCCTCGCGCGCGCGCTCGAAGGCGTCGCGCAGCTCCACGACCGTCTCCGGCCGGAAGGCGTTGCGGACCTCGGGGCGGTCGATCGTGATCTTCGCGATCCCGTCCGCGATCTCGTAGCGGATGTCCTCGTACTCGGCGGCCGGCTGCCAGTCGGCGGCCGTTCGGATCGTGCGCTCCTGCGTTCCCATGGCGCGGCTTACGATACGGCTTTGGACGACTGGCTCTCCCTACGCGCGCGCACGCACCCGGACCATCCGGCGGTCGTCGGCGAGGGCTTCGCCCTGACGTACGCGGAGCTCGATCGCTCGGTCCCGGCCCTCGAGCGCGGCGAGCTCGTCGTCGCACCCGCGCGTCGCGATCTCGAATTCGTACGGCTCTTCCACGCGTGCGTGCGGCACGGCGCCGTGCTGGTCCCCACCGATCCGCGGGAGCCCCGGCCGCAGGTCGGGGTCGAGGGGGTTGGGGCCGGGGAGGGGGACACGGTCCTGTTCACGTCGGGCACCACGGCTGCGGCGAAGGCCGTGGTGCTCACTCGGGCCAACCACGAGGCGAGTGCGATCGCCTCGGCCTGGAACCTCGGCGTGGCTCCCGACGATCGCTGGTTGTGCGTGCTCCCCGTGCACCACGTCGGCGGGCTGGCGATTCTCTGGCGGTCGCTGATCTACGGCACGACGGTCATTCTCCATGAGCGCTTCGATCCGGGTGCCGTGAATGCCGCCGTGGAACGCGGCGAGGTGACGCTCGCCTCCCTGGTTCCCACGATGCTCCGCCGGATGCGCGCCGCCGGGCTCTCCACCGCGGGGCGGCTCCGCGCGCTGCTCCTCGGTGGCGGACCGGTGCCGCGGGAGCTTCTGGAATGGGCGATGAAGAGGGGACTGCCCGCGTTGCAGACCTACGGCATGACCGAGACCGCGTCGCAGATCGCCACGCTGCGGGCGGAGGAGGCCGTGACGCACCACGGGTCGGCGGGGCGGCCGTTGCTCGGCGTCGAGCTCGCGATCGGCGACGGCGGCGAGATCCTCGCGCGGGGTCCGATGGTGTCCGCGGGCGCCCTGGCGGACGACGGCTGGCTCCACACCGGCGATACGGGCCACCTCGACGAGGACGGTTTCCTCCACCTGCACGGCCGGCTCGACGACGTGATCGTGACCGGAGGCGAGAACGTGCAGGCGCTCGAGGTCGAGGAGGCGGTGCTCTCGCACCCCGCCGTCGCGGACGCGGCGGTGGCCGGGCGGCCCGACCGGGAGTGGGGAGAGGCGGTGACCGCGTGGGTCGTGCTCGCCACGCACGTGCCCGATGGAGAGCTGGCCGCCCACTGCCGCGCGCGGCTGGCGTCGTTCAAGGTGCCGAAGGCCTTCGTGCGCGTTGATGAGCTGCCGCGAAACGCCGCGGGGAAGGTCGTGCGCGCGCGCCTTAGCGGCTGAGCGGCCTCGCTAGGGTTCCCGGCCGTGATCTACGACAAGGACGCGGACCTCGCGAAGCTCGACGGCAAGACGGTGGCGGTGCTCGGCTACGGGTCGCAGGGCCACGCGCATGCGCTCAACCTGAAGGAGTCGGGGGTCGACGTGGTCGTCGGCCTGCGCGAGGGATCGGACTCGGCCGAGAAGGCGCGCGCCGACGGGCTCGAGGTGGTCGGCATCGCGGACGCCGCCAGCCGCGGCGACGTCGTGATGGTGCTGCTGCCCGACGAGAAGCAGGCCGAGGTCTTCGAGAGCGAGATCGCGGACGGGATCGCGCCGGGCAACCTCCTGATGTTCGCGCACGGCTTCTCGGTCCACTTCGGTCAGATCGATCCGGGCCCGGAGGTGGACGTGGGCATGGTCGCCCCCAAGAGCCCGGGCCACCTGGTGCGGCGCCAGTTCAAGGAGGGCAACGGCGTGCCCGGCCTGGTCGCGATCCACCGCGACGCGAGCGGCAACGCGCACGACCTCGTCCTCGCCTACGCGAAGGGGATCGGCTGTACGCGCGCGGGCGTGATCGAGACGAGCTTCAAGGAGGAGACCGAGACCGACCTGTTCGGCGAGCAGGCCGTGCTCTGCGGCGGGGTGAGCGAGCTGGTGCGAGCCGGCTACGAGACCCTCGTCGAGGCGGGCTACGACCCGCGGCT
>JAXDHW010000208.1:0-3820 GCA_034664365.1 Thermoleophilaceae bacterium | reverse complement strand
CGCCAGAACGTGACCGACGGGGTGCGGGAGATCCTCACCAAGACGTGCCCGACGTGCGACGGCGAGGGCGTGGTGCTGTCGGAGGAGACGGTGGCGATCGAGGTCGAGCGCAAGCTGCGCGACCTCGTTGCCGAGCGCCCGGACCCGGAGGCGTTCCTGATCCAGGTCCACCCGCGCGTGTCCAACCTGCTGATCAACGGGCCCGGCCGGCCGCTGCTCGACCTGGAGCGCGAGCTCGGCCGCCACTTCCACTTCGAGGGGTCGGAGGCGCTGCCGATCGACTACTTCGCGGTGGCGATGGAGGGCTCGAGCAGCGACGTCGAGGACCGCGCGCTGCCCTTCCGCGAGGGCGAGGAGGTGCACGTGACGATCGAGGAGCCGCACATGTACGAGGAGGACGACGCCGTGGCGAAGGTCGACGGCTACGTCATCTCGGTCACCGGCGCGGGGTCGCTGATCGGTGAGAAGCGCCTCGTTCGGATCGACTCGGTGAGCCGCTCGGCGGCCACGGCGTCGCTCGTTGGTGGGCCGCCACCGCCGAAGGCGAACGGCGGCGGCGACACGGGCGGTGACGGCGGCGGCGACTCCAGCGGTGGCTCCGGCGGCGATGGCGCGGAGGCGCCGCGCAGGCGTCGCGGACGGCGCGGCGGCCGCGGCCGGCGACGCACGCCCGCGGAGGCCACCGACTAGGGGGCCACCGCTACCCTTCCGCAGCCATGTACGCGATCGTCAAAGTGGGCGGCAAGCAGTACCGCGTCGAGAAGGGCGACTCGCTCGTCGTCGACCGGATGCGCGAGGACGAGGGCGCCAAGGTGGCGCTCGAGCCGCTGCTGCTCGCGGACGGGTCGGACAAGACCGTCTTCGATCGCGACGGGCTGGCGAAGGTGAAGGTCGAGGCGGTCGTCACGGGGCACGAGCGCGGGGAGAAGATCCACGTCCTCAAGTTCAAGCCCAAGCGCGGCTACAAGCGCCGCAGCGGGCACCGCTCGGACCTCACGCGACTCGAGATCAAGGACATCAAGATGCTGTCGCGGAAGCCGGCGGCGAAGAAGGCGGAGGAGGCCGGCGATGGCTCATAAGAAGGGTCTCGGGTCGAGCCGCAACGGGCGCGACTCCAACAGCAAGCGGCTCGGCGTGAAGGTCTTCGCCGGCCAGGCCGTGACCGGTGGCGAGATCATCGTGCGCCAGCGCGGCACGCGCTTCAAGCCCGGTGACGGCACCGGCATCGGCAAGGACCACACGATCTTCGCGGCGCGACCGGGCCGCGTGGAGTTCAACACCGGCCGCAGCGGCCGTGTGATCACGGTCGCACCCGACGCCGACGGCTAGCTCCACCCGCCCGGTCGACCGGGTCCCGGCGCCGCTCCTGGTGCTCACCGCGGCGCTCGCCGTCCAGACCGGCGCCGGCATAGCGAAGGGGCTGTTCGACGACCTCGGCCCGGCCGGCACGGTGCTGCTGCGCACGCTGTTCGGCGCGGTCGTGCTCGTGGCGCTCTGGCGGCCGCGGGTCCGTGGCCGCGCGCGCGGCGACCTGGCCGTGGCCGTGACGTTCGGGCTCGTGCTCGCGGCGATGAACCTCACGTTCTACCTGGCGATCGACCGGATCCCGTTGGGCGTCGCGGTGACGATCGAGTTCGCGGGTCCGCTTGCGGTCGCGGTGGCGGGGTCGCGGCGCCGGCTGCACGTGGCGTGGGTGGTGCTCGCCGCGGCGGGCATCCTGCTGCTGGTGCGGACGGGCGGCGGCGGGACCAACCTCGCCGGCGTGCTCTTCGCGCTCACGGCCGCGGCGTGCTGGGCGGCGTACATCATCCTGAGCCAGCGCGCCGGCCGGGCGTTCCCGCGCGGCGAGGGGCTCGCGATAGCGATGGCGGTCGGCACGCTCGCACTGCTGCCGATCGGAATCGGCGGCGCGGGCTCGGCGCTCCTCTCGCTCGGGCCGCTCGCCGTCGGCGCCGGGGTGGGTCTGCTCAGCTCGGCGATCCCGTACTCGCTGGAACTCGAGGCGCTGCGGCGGCTGCCGTCGCGCGTGTTCGGGATCCTGCTCAGCCTCGACCCGGCGATCGCCGCGCTGATGGGGTTCGTGCTGCTCGGTCAGGGCCTCGGGCCGCGGGAGATCGCCGGCATCGCGCTGGTCGTGGCGGCCAGCGTCGGGGCGGCGGCGACGGCCGATGCGCCGGAGCCGGCCGAGGCCATGCCGTAGGCCGCCGCCTACGATCGAGCCGTGTTCAGCGATCGCGCGAGGATCTTCGTGCAGGGCGGGCGCGGGGGCGACGGGGTGGTGTCGTTCCGGCGCGAGGCCCATGTGCCGCGTGGCGGCCCGGATGGCGGCGACGGCGGGCGCGGCGGCGACGTCGAGCTGGTGGTCGATCCGTCGCTGCGCGACCTCCAGGCCTTCCGCCGGCGCGCGCACTTCAAGGCGGAGCGCGGCGGCCACGGCGAGGGCTCGAACCGCCACGGCGCGAGCCCGGCGCCGCTTCGGGTGAGGGTCCCGGCGGGCACGACGGTGGTGGACGAGGAGCGCGGCGCGCGCTGGGACCTCACGCGCCCGGGCCAGCGCGTGCGCGCGGCGCGCGGCGGCCTGGGCGGACGCGGCAACCGCCACTTCACGACGCCCACCCGGCAGGCGCCGCGCTTCGCCGAGCGCGGGCTCGAGGGGGAGGAGGGCTGGCTCGAGCTGCGGCTGCGGCTGCTGGCGGACGCGGGGCTGGTCGGCCTTCCCAACGCCGGCAAGTCATCCCTGCTCGGCCGGATCACGCGCGCGCACCCGAAGGTCGCCGACTACCCGTTCACCACGATCGACCCGGTGCTCGGCACGCTCGAGGCGGACGACCAGCAGCTCGTGGTGGCCGACATCCCCGGGCTGATCGAGGGCGCGAGCGCGGGGGCCGGGCTGGGCCACGAGTTCCTCGCCCACGTCGAGCGCACGCGCCTGCTGGTGCACGTGCTCGACCTGGCGCCGCTCGACGGGTCGGACCCGGTGGCGAACCACGCGACGGTCGAGCACGAGCTGGCGCACCACGGGGCGGGGCTTGCGGCGCTGCCGCGGGTGCTGGCGCTCTCGAAGGCGGACCTCGTGACCGGCGACGCCGCGCAGGCGGCCGCACACGAGTGGCGCGAGCGGCTCGGCGACGGCGTGCTCGAGGTGGTGGTCACCTCAGCGGCCACCGGCCGCGGGCTCGACGACCTGCGGCGGGCGGTGCTCGAGCACGTGCCCGTCGAGACGCACGACGAGTCGGACGACGCGCCGCCGGTCGCGGCGGAGCCGGAGGCCGAGCACCGCGTCTACAGGCCGGGGGCCGGAGACGGGTTCTCGGTCGAGCGCGGGTCGGACGGGACGTTCCGCGTGAGCGGCACACGCGTCGAGCGGCTGATCGCGCGTCACGACACGGACAACGAGGAGGCCCTCGAGTACGTGGAGGCCCGGCTGCGGGCGCTCGGGGTCATCCGCGCGCTCGAGGCAGCGGGCTTCGAGCCGGGCGACGACGTGGAGATCGGCGGGGTCGTGTTCGAGCTCGACCCCGCGGGCCCGGCCTAGAGGTCTCTTAACCTTGGCCCGATGAGCACGGCCGTGGTCAAGCTCGGGTCCAGCATCGTCGCCGACGAGCGGGGAGACGTGCGCATGGACGTGCTTCCGCACGTCTGCGACCAGGCGGCGGAGCTGTACGCCGCGGGGCACGAGGTGATCCTGGTCACGTCGGGCGCGATCGCGTGCGGGATGCGGCTGATGGGGATGCCGGTGCGGCCGACCGCGATGGCGGACCTCCAGGCGGCCTCGGCGGTCGGGCAGGGCAAGCTCTACCGCGTCTACGACGAGTTGCTG
>JAXDHW010000126.1:0-8192 GCA_034664365.1 Thermoleophilaceae bacterium | reverse complement strand
TCCTCTACTCGTTCGCCCCCGGCACGCGAGTGCTCAACGCGTTCGCGCAGACGCTCAACGGGCTCTACGAGTTCTACGTGAAGACCGGCAACCGGCGCGCGCTGCGGCTCTTCCAGAAGGGCGACCTGTCGATGCGCCAGGAGCTGCCGCTCTACGACACCGGCGCGTGGACGCGCTACTCGCTCCGCGGGGCCGAGGCGAGCCTCGAGTACGAGGAGCTGGCGACCGACGTCGTCGCGCACATCTGCAAGCGCAGCGCGATCGACTTCTACTGCGGCTACGCGCAGCGGCTCGCGAGCTACCTCACCTCCCCCACGCGCATCGACTACCGCGGTCCCGACGACGCGCGCAAGGGCGAGGCCGCGGAGCTCCGGTTCTGGATCAGCAAGGTCTCGACGGTGAGCGTGGAGGTCACCGACCCGGACGGCAAGCCGGTGTTCAGCTCGGGCGAGCGACTCGCGCGGGGCAGGCATGTCGTCGACTGGGTGCCGCAGCGGCGCGGACCTCACCGCGTGACGTTCAGCGTGGTCGACCTGCGCGGCAACCAGAGCGATCTCGTCGCGCCGGTGTCCGTCCACTGACGTAGCCGCGCGCCAGCCTGGCCGGGATACGATGGGTCGCCCTATGCCTCCGCGCACGATCCTGTACACGGGCAAGGGGGGAGTCGGGAAGACGAGCGTCGCCGCCGCCACCGCTCGCCGCTGCGCCGCCGCAGGGCTGCGCACCGTCGTCCTCTCGACCGACCCCGCGCACAGCCTCTCCGATTCGCTCGAGGCCGAGCTCGGCAGCGCGCCCACGCAGTGCAGCGACAACCTGTGGGGGCAGGAGGTGCAGGCCCAGGAGGAGATGGAGCGCCACTGGGAGGCGGTCCAGGACTGGATGGGCGACATGCTCGTGGAGCGCGGGGTCGACCGGATCGCGGCCGACGAGCTGACGGTCCCGCCCGGGATGGACGAGCTGTTCTCGCTGCTCCAGATCAAGCGCCACCACGAGGACGGCGAGTACGACGCGATCGTCGTCGACTGCGCGCCCACCGGCGAGACGCTGCGGCTCCTGTCGTTCCCGGACGTTGCGAGCTGGTGGCTCGAGAAGGTCTTCCCGATCGAGCGCGGGCTGATGGCGGCCGCGCGGCCGTTCGCGCGCACGTTCCTGGACGTGTCGCTGCCGCCCGAGCGGGTCTTCGACGACGTCGAGCGGCTGGTCACGAACCTCGTGGCGATGAACTCGATCCTGCGCGACCGCGCCTCGACCTCGATCCGGCTCGTGATGAACCCGGACCGGATGGTGATCCGCGAGGCGATGCGCACCTACACGTATCTGAACCTCTACGGCTACCTCACCGACGCCGTGGTCGTCAACCGCGTGTTCCCCCCCGAGGTCGACGGCGGCTACTTCGCCCGCTGGCGCGCCAACCAGCAGGAGCAGATGGAGCTCGTGCGCTCGGCGTTCGCGCCCGTGCCGATCCTCACGGCGCCGTTCTTCGACCAGGAGGTGGTGGGGCCGGCGATGCTCGACCGCCTCGCCGGCGAGGTCTTCGCGGACCACGAGGCCGAGCGGCTCCTGTACAACGACCTGTCGCAGCAGCTCGTCTCGAACAACGGGACCGCAACTTTGCGGGTGGCGCTGCCGTTTGCCGAGAAGGGCGACATCGACCTGAAGAAGATCGGCCTGGAGGTTGTCGTGCGGGTTGGGGCTCAGAAGCGGACGATCGTGCTGCCGCCCACGATGGCGGCGTACCGGCCGCGCGCGGCGCAGTTCGAGGAGGGCGCGCTGAAGGTCACGTTCGAGAAGGACGGCGATGGACGAGCCGCGGACTGAGGCGCCCCCCACCTGGGAGGACTTCGTCCGCGAGAACGGCGAGCGCGCGCAGGCCGGCGCCGGCGCCGGCCCGGGAGCCCGCGGAATCCCCGACTTCACACCGCTGATCGCGGTCGTGGAGGCGCTCCGCCGCGCGATCCCGCACGAGCTTCAGGAGCAGTTCAACGCGCTCCAGCGCGAGCTGTTGCTCACGCTCCGCGCGCTGATCGACTGGTACCTCGACCGGCTCGACAAGCCCGAGCTCACGCCCCAGGTCGAGGACATCCCGATTGAGTAGCCGCGCGCTGGCGGCACTCGTGGCGTGCGTCGCGGTCGCGGCGAGCGCCCCACCAGCCGCGGCGGCGCCCGCGAGCTGGCAGCAGCTCGCGCGCGGGATCGCCGATCCGTGGCCCGCGCTGCAGACCAGGTCCGGCCACTTCGGCGACTACGTCCGCGACCGCGCCGGCGGCGCCGGCCGCGACGACTATGGCGACGCGATGCTCGGGTACGCGCTGCTCCAGGTCGGGCTCCGCGAGGACGATCAGCGGCTCGTGCGCTCGGGGCTGCGCGCCGTGACCTACGCGGCCAGGCACCCGAGCAGCGAGGCGATCCGCATGTACCAGAGCCTGGGCATCGCCTCGGCGTACAACCTCGCGCGGAGGAAGCTCGTCGGCGACGACCGCTTCGAGGCCGTGCGCAGGACGTGGGAGAAGCGGCTGCGGCGGATCCGGATCCTGACGCTGCACGAGCACCGGGTCGTCTGGAGCCACGCGATGGCGGAGGCGGTCGAGGTGCTCGAGCTCACCCGGAGCGGCCTGCACTCGAGCGATCCGCAGACCGTGCTGCACGACCCGAAGGCGGCCGCCCGCCGCGCGCGGCGGCTGTTCAACCGCGACATGCCCGACGCGGCCGAGCGGACCGAGCGCAACGACCCGCGCGCGGGGCCCACGGCGGTGTTGGGCGAGTTCACGCGCGGGCTGCCGATCGCCTACCACGCGCTCGGGCTGGGGATGCTGGCGCGCGGCGTGGAGCTGATGGGCCCGGGCGCGTCGTCACGCGCACGGGCGACGCTGCGGGCGGCCGCCAGCGCCTCGTGGGCACTCCAGTCCCCCGACGGCGACGTGGCGTACTTCGGCCGCTCGCAGGCCCAGTCGTGGACGCTGGCGCTGACGGCGTACGGGTCGGGGGTGGCGGCCGCGACGCCCGGCGCATCCGATGCCGCGGCCGCCCGCTGGCGCGCGGTCGCGGCGCGCGCGGTCGACCGGCTGGCCGACGCCTACCCGGTGCGCGACATCGGCCTGCTCATCACCCCGGCGCTCGCCCGGAACCTCGGTGGCGGGATCCATGGCCTCGACGACTACGTGGCGGCCGTGAGCTACAACGGCCTCACGCTTGCCGCGTTGAACTGGGCGATCGCATCGGCCGGCCCGGCGGGCGGCGGCGAGATCGGCGCCGACACGCCGGGGTCGTTCGTGGTCGGCAAGGGGCAGACCGCGTTCGCCACCGTGCGCACGCCGGACGTCTGGTTCGTGGTGAAGAAGGCCCGCACCGAGCCCGGCGACCTGCGCTACGACTTCGGACTAGTCGCGCTGAAGGTGCGCGACGGCAGCGGGGGTTGGCGCGATGTGATGCCGGTGCGGCCGATAACGCACGGCGACGCGGACACGGCGGGGCCCGTGCTCATCCGCGGCGGGCACGTCGGCGCCGCGAAGGGCGACACCCTGCACGTGGGGTCGGGAGGCAAGGTCATCGTCCGGGGCGGCTTCCGTGACGGCGGGAGCTGGCTCCGCCATGGCGTGCGCTTCGTCTTCGAGCCGAGGGACTGCGGCGTGCGGCTGAGCTTGCCGGTGCGGAAGAACGACCGTCTCGACTACTCCGGGTTCCTACGCCACGGGAACCCCCAGGCGACCGAGTTCGGGCTCAGCGAGCCGGGCCAGCTGGTGTCCTCGAACACACCCTTCACCCACAGCCTCGGCGGCGGCTACAGCTCGGGGATGGACCCGAGGATCACACGGGCCCGGATGCGCTGGACGCCGCCGAGCAATGGGAAGCTCACGATCACCGTGTGCCGGCCCGACGCGTCCTGATCGCGCCGTTACGCTCTCCCCCGTGCCGTCCAAGACCTGGGTGCTCACGGGCTCGCCCGAGAACTTCGCCGCCACCGCCGAGCGCGGGTTCCGGCTGATCGGGATGAAGGAGGGGCGGCGACGGATGGCCGAGCAGGTGGAGCCCGGCGACCGGATCGTCTTCTACCTGACGAAGGTCAAGGAGTTCGCCGCGATCGTGCGCGTGACCGGCGAGATGTTCGAGGACCGGACGCCGGTGTGGCCCGGCAAGCCCGGCAAGGTCGACCCCTACCCGTGGCGCTTCGAGACCGAGCCCGAGCTCGTGCTCGACGAGGCCGACAGGGTGCCCGCCGAGGAGCTGGCCGGCGAGCTCGAGCACATCCGGAAGTGGCCCGCGGAGCACTGGACGCTGGCGTTTCAGGGGCAGCTGCGGACGGTGTCTGACGCGGACGCGCGCGCCATCGAGCGGCGCCTGCGGGCCGCCGTTCCGGCCTGATGGCCGAGCGCCACTACACCGTCGAGCAGGCCAACGCCGCGCTCGGCTGGGTGATGGAGCGGATCGAGCGGCTGCGCTCGGCGCGCGAGGGGCTGAACGACGAGGAGGCCCGCGCGGCGCTCGAGGACGCGGGGCCGACCAACGGCGGTGGCGAGCCGGGCCGAGTGGTATCGGACGCGTTCCTCGAGATGCGCAACGCCCTCATCGAGCTCCAGGCGATGGAGGTCGTGCTGCGCGACCTCGACCGCGGCCTCGTGGACTTCCCGTCGATCCGCGACGGGCAAGAGATCTTCCTGTGCTGGGAGGAGGGCGAGGACGAGATCGGGTACTGGCACGACCTCGAGGCGGGCTATGGCGGACGCCGGCCGCTCTGACCGGCCGCGGGGTGCGGCGCGCGCGAAGCTGACGGTCCTCGAGACCTGGCGGCGCCTCAACGTCGAGCAACGCGTGGCCGGCGTGGGCGCCCTGCTCCTGATCGTGAGCACGTTCGGGCCGTTCACGTTCGTGGAGGCCGCGATCGTGCTGATCGGGGCGTCGGTGCTGCTGCTGCTCCGGCGGCGCGCCCAGGGGCGCGAGTTCCACATCCCCTTCGGCGACGGCGCTGTGATCGCCGCGGCCGGCCTGTGGGCGGCGCTCCTGATCGTCGTCCGGATCTTCGACCGGCCGCTCGGTCAGGGGCTGCTCGCGCTGGTGTGCGCGGCGCTGCTTTTCCTCGCCGGCGTCCGCGAGCGAGCGAAGCACCCGGCCGACGACCTCCCCCCGGAGGCCGCCGAGCGGCGGCGCCCTCCGGTGGGCGACGATGAAGTCGAGTGGACCGAGCCCGTGCAGGACCGCTCGTCCTACCGCGACGAGACGCTGCCGCTCCGCGACGAGCCCGCGGCGCCGCCCGAGCCGGGCGAGCAGATGCCGCTGCGCCCGGCCAAGGTGCTCCCGCCCCCGCCCGGGGCGGACGAGTTCGCCGATCCGCCGCAGTGGGAGGACCCGCCGAGCAAGGATGGCTAAGCGCCTCGCCCTGGCTCTGGTCGTCGGGGCCCTCGCGGGCCCGGCGGCCGCGCACGCCGAGACGAGCGTGCTCCACTCGGGGTCGGCATACGCGCTGGTGACCACCGATCCCTGGCACCTCGAGTTCGGCCAGGTCGGCGGGCACCCGCTCGTGGAGGCGACCGGGACCGGGCCGGGGCCGACCGGCACGCTCGGCTTCAGCTCGGGCGGCGTATGGCAACACGCCACGAACGTGATCAGCGACGAGTCGAACGGGCAGAGCTACCACGCCCTCGTCGCGACAACCGATCCGCTGCATTCGCTGCGCGTGCGGATCGTGCCCGCAGGCGCCGGCATCCTGCGCCTGAGCGCCTCGGTCGAGGGCTCGACCGCCGGCGTCGACCACGTCGGTCTCGCGTTCGACGCGCCGGCCGGCGAGCGCCAGCTCGGCTTCGGCGAGCGCGCGAACGCAGTGGATCAGCGCGGGAACACCGTGGAGAACTACGTCTCGGACGGGCCGTACCAGACGGAGGAGCGGCCGTTCATCGCCGGCTTCGTGCCGCCGGCCGGCTTCCACCCGCGCGACGACGCCACGTACTTCCCGATGCCGTGGCTCCTGTCCACGCGCGGCTACGGCTTCCTGCTCGACGGCTACGGCACGAGCAACTTCAGGCTGGGCACGGACCAGCCGGGCGCCTGGAGCGCCGAGATCGAGGGGGCGTCGCTGTCGTTCCGCGTGTTCGCCGGCCCGCGGCCCGCGGGCGTGCTGCGGCGGATGAGCGCCGCGGTGGGACGCCAGCCACGCGCCGCGGCGCCGTTCTTCCTCGGCCCCTGGTTCCAGCCGAGCGGCGGCGATCGCGAGAGCATCGAGAAGCTGCGGAAGGCGGACGCGCCGGCGTCGGTGGCCAACACGTACACGCACTACCTCCCGTGCGGCGCGCAGCAGGGACAGCAGGCGGCCGAGCGCAAGCGCACCGGCCTGTTCCACCACGCCGGCATCGCGGTCACCGCCTACTTCAACCCGATGATCTGCACCGACTACCACCCGGTCTGGGACCGCGCGGTCGCGGCCGGCGTGGTCACGAGGGACGCGCTCGGGCGCCCCTACACGTACAAGTACACGGGCAGCAGCGTCTTCCTCGTCGGCCAGATGGACTTCACGGCGCCGAGGGCACAGACGTTCTGGAACGGCCTTCTCGGCGAGGCGGTGCGGAACGGCTACGACGGCTGGATGGAGGACTTCGGCGAGTACACCCCGCCCGACGCGCGATCGGCCGACGGCACGCCCGGTCCCGAGATGCACAACCGCTACCCGCTGCTCTACCACCGCGACGCGCACGACTACTCGCGCGGCACGCCGCGGCCACTCGCGCGCTTCAACCGCTCGGGCTGGACCGGCGCCGCGCGCGGGTCGCAGATCGTGTGGGGCGGCGACCCGACCACCGGCTGGGGCTTCGACGGGCTGCGCTCAGCGGTCTACAGCGGACTGACGATGGGGCTCTCCGGCGTGAGCCTGTGGGGCTCGGACATCGGCGGCTTCTTCTCGCTCGGCCAGAACTCGCTCACACCCGAGCTGCTCGTGCGCTGGATCGAGATGGGGATGGCGTCGGGCGTGATGCGGACGGAGGCGAACGGCTTCAACCTGCCCCCGAAGGACCGTCCCCAGATCTTCGACCCCGGCGTCCTCCCCGTGTGGCGCCGCTACTCGAAGCTGCGCACGCAGCTCTATCCCTACATCAGCCAGGCGGACGCCCGCTACCGGCGCGACGGGATGCCGATCATGCGCCACCTGGCGCTCGCGCGGCCGGGCGACGCGCGCGCGGCGGCGCGCGACGACGAGTACATGTTCGGGCCCGACCTGCTGGCCGCGCCCGTCCTGGAACCGGGCGCCCGCACGCGGTCGCTGTACCTGCCGCGCGGGCGCTGGGTCGATCTGTGGCGATCGGCCCGGCTCGACGCCCGCGGCGCGCCGCGCCTGGGCCGCGCGCGCCTGCTCGCCGGCGCTCGCGACCTGACGCTGCCCGCGCCGCTCGCCGAGCTGCCGCTGCTCGTGCGCGCCGGCGCGCTGCTGCCGCTCCTCCCCGCCGACGTGGACACGCTCGCCTCCTACGGCAAGGCGGCGGGGCTGGTGCACCTGTCGGACCGCCGCGGGCGGCTGCGCGTCCTGGCGTTCCCGCGAGGAAGGTCCACCGCGAGGGCCGGTACCGAGCAACAACTGCTTTCCAGGGAGGGGAAGCGGGGATGGTTGCTAGGGGTGCGCTCCAAGCACGGCACGCGCTATGCCCTCCAGGCGAGCTTCGTGACCCTGAAGCGCCCGTTCACGCCATGCGCGGTCCTGCTGGGACGCCGCGCGCTTCCGCCGGGTGCCTGGAGCTTCAACACGAAGACGCTGGTGCTCCGCGCCCGCTTCGCGGCCCGCTCCAACCGCGTCGTGGTCCGAAGCTGTGCTGCCTAGGGGGCGTATATGACCCCCTATGCAGCAAACGGCGCTCAGAGGCGGACCAGGACCTCTTTCGCGGCCCTCTGGCCGGACCGGATCGCGCCGTCCATGTAGCCGGGCCACTCGGGCGAGGTGCCGTCGCCCGCGAGGTGGAGCGGGCCCACGGGTCGCGTCGTCTGCGGCCCCAGGGCCGTGAGCACGCCGGGCGGGTTGAAGGTGCCGTAGGCGCCGCGGCTGTAGCGCTCGGTAGCCCAGACCATGTCGAGGTACCGCGTGGGGTGCAGCGCGGCGTTGCCGAAGTAGCGGGCGAGGCACTCGAGCGCGGCCTTGCGCCGCGCCGCCTTCGACGCGCCGTACAGGCGCCGGCTCTGGTTGCCCTCCATGAACCCGACGAGCACGCCGGGGCGGCCGT
>JAXDHW010000119.1:0-4466 GCA_034664365.1 Thermoleophilaceae bacterium | reverse complement strand
CGGTTTCGGGATCGTCGAGGTGCTGACCGGCACCTCCGGCGCGGTGTTCGGCGGACGCGCCGCGCTCGCGGTCGCGGCCGGTTACGCGTTGCTCACGGTGTTCGCGGTCCGGCTGCTCGTGCGCGCGCCCACCATCCCCTGCGCGTGTCTGGGTTCGTCGACCTCGGTCGTGACGCCCATGCACGTCGTGCTCGACGCGGTCGCGGTGGCCGTCGCCGTCGGTGCCGCGTTCGGCGCCTCGCCGTTCGCGCAACTCTCGGGGCGTTGGCTCGCCGGCGCAGTGTTCGCGGTGCTCGTGGCGTGTTGCGTGAAGCTCACGGCGCTCGCGCTCGAAGAGCTGCCGCAACTCGCGACCGCCGCCGAGGAGGCAGCGTCATGACCAATGTGATCCTGGCGGTCGAGACGGTCGCGCTCGTCCTGCTCACCCTGCTCGTCGCCGGTCTGCTCCGCAGCCACGCCGAGATCCTGCGCCGGCTGGGGCCGCCCGAGGACGAGGCCGTGGGCGAAGGGGTGCCGGTGGTGCGGCAGCAGGCCCCCGCGCGGGCGGACGGCGAGCTCGCCGCGGCCGACGTGGCGGGCGCCACGCTCGCGGGCGACTCGGTGAAGGTCTCGCTCGCGGCCGGGTCGCCGCCCACGCTGCTCGCCTTCCTGACGAGCGGCTGCACGAGCTGTGGCAACTTCTGGGAGGCCTTCGGCGGCCACGGGGTGGAGGAGCTGGCAGCCGACGTGCGCGTCGTGGCCGTGGCGAAGGACGGCAGCCACGAGAGCCCGTCGCGCCTGCGCGAGCTCGCGCCTGCCGGCCTGCCGGTGCTGCTGTCGTCGGCCGCATGGGACGCGTACTCGGTGCCGGGCTCGCCGTACTTCGTCTACGTCGAGGACGGCTCGATCCAGGGCGAGGGGTCGGCCACGCAATGGCCGCAGCTCGCCTCGCTCCTGCGCGACGCGCGCGCCGACATGCGCGCGGCCGGGCCCGCGCCTGCGAGCCGCCCCGGCGGCGAGGAGCGCGCGTCGAGCGCCGACTCCGTGCTCGAGGCGGCCGGCATCGGTCCGGGTCACCCGAGCCTGTACCCGGCGAGCCGCCCGTCCGGCGACGAGAGCGCCTGAGCGTGGCGGCGGTCCTGTTCGCGGCGGGCTGCGCGGCTGCGCTGTTCGCCGGTGTCTACTCGGCCTGGTCGCCCTGAGGCGAGTCGATGCTCGCGAGCATCACCCCGCTCGGCGAGCGGGCACGCGGATCGCGATGGGGCCCCACGGTCGGCTTCTACCTCGCCGGGTCGACGCTGGCCGGGGCGGCCACCGGCACGCTGGCCGGCGCACTCGGGTCGCTGGTCTGGCCGGACGGCGGCGCCCTCCACGTCAGGGCTGCGCTGCTCGCGGCGGCGATCGCGCTCGGCCTGGCCCTCGACGTCCGCGGCCTCCTGCCGACGCTTCGCCGTCAGGTGAACGAGGACTGGCTGCGCGAGTACCGCGGCTGGGTCTACGGCGCCGGGTTCGGCGCGCAGCTCGGCCTCGGCGTGACGACGATCGTGACCACGTCGCTGGTGTACGCCACCCTCGTTGCCGCGTTCGTCTCCGCCAGCCCCGCCGCGGGCGCCGCCATCGTGGGGCTCTTCGGCGCGGCGCGCGGCGCCACACTGCTGCTGGGCGTGCGCGTCAGGCAGCCCGCGGACCTCGCGCGGCTTCACCGCACGATCGACGCCTGGCGCCCGCGGGTGCGGGCGATCACCCTCGCGGCGCAGGTCGTGCTCGCCCTGGCGCTGCTGGTGGCGGTGGGAGCGTGAGGGTCGCCGCGCACGGCATCGCCGTGGACCTGCCCGACGGCTGGGAGGGACGCATCTTCAAGCGCCGCCATGGCGACCCGACGCTGCACGCCGCGACGTTCGCGCTGCCGTTCGAGGACGGCGAGTTCGGTAGCCGCGCCACCGCGCGGATGCCCGCCGGGGCCACGTTCCTCACGCTCACCGAGTACCGCCCGGGACAGGGGCTCGAGCCCGGGCGCGGGCTCTTCGAGGCGCACGCGATTCCGCTGCCGATCCCGCGCTCGCGCTTCCGCCGCAACCACCTCCTCGTCGCGCGCGCCGGGCAGCGCGGCTTCCAGCACTTCTTCACCTCCGGCGGGCGGCCGTTCTGCCTCTACGCGGTGATCCACGAGCCGCGTGGAGTCCATGCCGCGCGCGCCGACGTCGGCGCCGTGAACCACGTGCTGGAGAGCCTGGCGATCGAGCCGGCGGTGCGGCGCTAGCCGGACTGGCGCTTGCCCGTGTAGCTGGCGCCGTCGTGACCGAGGCTGCCGTGCGTGCACTGCGTGTGGTTGATGCGCTTGGGGTTGGAGTACTTCGCGCTGATCTCGTCCGCCACGAGCTGCCCATCCACGAGGGTGGCGCTCGTGACCTTCACCGCGATCTTCACCCGCGCCTCGCCGCCGTGCTTGTGGACGCGGCCCGCGCAGCGGATCGGGAAGAAGAACTTGCCCTTGCCCGAGTACTCGCCGGGCCCGTCCCGGTCGAGCACGAGGCGGTCGACCTTCTTGGCCGAGCGGTGGCGGTGCAGTACCACCGAGTCGCACGGACCCGCGGTGCATTTCGAGGTGAACTCCCAGTTGCGCTTCACCGTCTGGCCCTCGTGCTCCCCGCGCACGTGCTGGGCGCGGGTCACGGTCCCGTGCATCCTGAACTGGCCGTCGAGCCGCCCGTCCACCGGATCGGCGGCGCGCGCGAGGGCCGCCGAGGCGAGGATCGCCAGCACGGCCACCGCCGCCCATCGCGCTGTTCTGGAGCTTCTCCGCATGCCGCTACAGACTGTCAGGAACCATGCCGGGCGCGCTGCGGGCCGACCGTGTAGCGCGGGTCGGCGGCGGACTGGAAGCCCGCGCGGAAGATCGCCCACCGCTCCAGCAGCGACCCGGTCATCACGAGTGCCGCACCGGCGACCGTGACGGCGCGGTCGCCGGGTCCGCTCGGGCGCCGGCGGGCGCCGAGCGCGAGGGCACCGGTCGCCAGCGCGACCTTCGCCAGGCGGGAGTAGCGCCCGGCACGCTCGCGGTGGTAGGGGTCGCCGAGCTCGCCGAGGCGTTGCTCCATCAGCCGCGCGAGCGCGAGCTCGGCCACGCTGCCACCCAGTGCCAGCGCCCGCGCCGGGGCCGCGTGGGCGGACGGCGTGGTGAGCGCCGCGGCGGCGCCCGCGGTGGCCGAGGCGCTGGCCGCGAACACGAACGGCAGCTCGCGGCGCGCCTCGTGCCAGACCGGCACGGCTGTGTTGGCCAGCAGGGCGCCGGTGTAGGTGGCGAGCGGGAGGCCCAGCAGCGCGGCGCCGGCGCCGGCCGCCCGGCCGGCCCGCGGGTGGCGCCCCGTGAGGTCACTCGCGGTGGCCACGGCCACCGCCGGTCCCACGGCTGCCAGCAGCCACGACCCGACGCTCATCGGCGAGGTGACCTTGAAGACGCGCAGCATGTTGAGGAAGCGCCGCGGCACGCCGAGGTCGGAGATCAGCAGCGGCGGGCTGGCCGCGACGCCCGCGAGTGCGCCGAGCCAGGCCCGTCGCGCCAGCACCCGCTCGCCCGCGAGGTCGGCGCCGAACGCCAGCGCCGCCGACGCCCCGGCCAGGCCGCCGGTCCAGAAGTACGTGGGCACCTCCGGCGTCCAGACGGGCTGCTTGAGCACCGGGCGGCCGTAGTACGAACGCGGCTCGAGCGGCTCGACCATCCGGCGCTCCCGACTCACCGGCGCCGCCCTCCCACGAGCGCCGCCGCGATGCCCGCGCCGAGCGCGGCGGCCGCCGTGGCCGCGGCGGCCCAGATTCCGGGCAGGTCGTGCGTCGTGGCCACCGGGTCGGGTGGCAGCCCGTAGACCTCCGGGTCGTCGAGCAGCAGGAAGAACGCCCCCATGCCGCCCACCCCGTCGCCGTCGTCGGCCCCGTAGAGCCGCGCCGACGTCTCGCCGCGCTCATGGAGGGCTTCGACACGCTCACGCGCTCGCCCGCGGAGCTCGTCCAGCTCGCCGAACTGGATCGAGTCGGTGGGACACGCCTGCGCGCAGGCGGGCTCCCTGTCGTCCTTCAGCCGGTCGTAGCAGAGCGTGCACTTCCACACGCGGCCGTCGCCCTCGCGACGATCGAGCACGCCGAACGGGCACGCCGGGATGCAATAGCCGCAGCCGTTGCAGACGTCGGGCTGCACGACCACGGTCCCGAACTCGGTCCGGAACAGCGCGCCGGTCGGGCACACGTCGAGGCAGGCCGCGTGCGTGCAGTGCTTGCAGACGTCCGACGACATCAGCCAGCGCAGGCCCTCGGCGTCCTCGAGCGCCATGTCCATGGGCGTGCGCTGCTCGATGAAGGCCACGTGTCGCCACGTGTCGGCGCCCAACTCGCCGGTGTTGTCGTACGACTCGCCGGTGAACTCGAGCCCGTCCTCGGGCACGTGGTTCCACTCCTTGCACGCCACCTCGCAGGCCTTGCAGCCGATGCAGACC
>JAXDHW010000113.1:0-4997 GCA_034664365.1 Thermoleophilaceae bacterium | reverse complement strand
TGCGCGTGGGCCACCGCACCTACCCCAACCACAACGGCGGGCAGCTCGAGTTCGGCCCCGACGGGATGCTCTACGCGGGCTTCGGCGACGGTGGTGGGGAGGGCGACCCGTTCCGCTCCGGTCAGCGGCTCGACACGCTGCTCGCCAAGCTGATCCGGATCGACCCGAAGCCCGGCGGCGGCTACAGGACCCCGTCCGGCAACCCGTTCGCGCACCGCTCGGGCGCGCGCAGGGAGATCTGGGCCTACGGCCTGCGCAACCCGTACCGCTTCAGCTTCGACCGCCAGAGCGGCGACCTCACGATCGGCGACGTGGGGCAGGACGAGTACGAGGAGGTCGACTTCGCTCGGAGCCCCGGCCGAGGCCGCGGCGTCAACTACGGCTGGAGCGTGTTCGAGGGCTTCAGCCGCTTCCGCTCGGGCACCGCCAAGGGCCGCGTCAAGCCCAAGCTCGCCCCGAGCCACCGCGCCGGCTTCTGCGCGCTGATCGGCGGCTACGTGGTGCGCGACGCGCGCCTCGCCTCGCTCGCCGGCCGCTACGTGTACGGCGACAACTGCAAGTCGGAGATCTACTCCACCCGACTCAGCGCAACCGGCGCGAAGAGCAATCACCCGACCGGGCTCAGCGTGAGCAACCTGTCGTCGTTCGGCGAGGACGCGCGCGGGCGCGTCTACGCGACCTCGCTGAGTGGCGGTGTCTACCGGTTCGTGCCGAAGTAGCATCCGCCACATGCCCTACTTCAAAGACGAGCAAGAGGTCTACGACTACATCGGCAAGCTCTTCCAGGACCTGGCCGAGGACGACGAGCTGTGGCCCAAGTTCCAGAGGGCCAACACGATCGTCCAGTACCAGTTCCGCAACCCGGAGTCGCAGATCACGGTGCGGATGCAGGACTCCACCGACGCCCAGGTCGACCTCGGCTCGACGGAGATGGAACCCGAGGTGCTGATGACGATGGATGCCGACACGGCCCACAAGTTCTGGCTCGGCAAGGTCAACGTCACGGTGGCGCTCGCGCGCGGCCAGATGAAGGCCAAGGGCCCGGTGGCGAAGATCCTCAAGCTGGTCCCGCTCGTCAAGCCGGTGTTCCCGCGCTACAGGCAGATGCTCTCGGACGCCGGGCGTCAGGATCTGATGGAGGCCGCCTAGTTGGAGGCCGCGGGCCGGGCGCGGCGGCCCGCCTTCAAGGAGTTCGCCCAGTACGTCGCGCCCACCCGCGTCGTCTCCGGGCGGGGGCTCCTCGACGGCACGGGCTTCGAGTTCATGAAGGAGGGCGCGGGGCGCGTCTTCGTGGTCACCGACGCGGTGATACGCGAGACCGGCCTCGTGGACCGCGTGACGGCGGGCATCGAGGACGGCGGCCTCGAGCTGGCCGGCGTGTTCGACGACGTGCCGCAGGACTCGTCCACGGCGGTGGTCGAGCGCTGCGCCGAGGCGGCGAAGGAGGCGGGCGCGGACTCGTTCCTCGCGGTCGGCGGCGGCTCGGTGATGGACACCACGAAGGTGGCGGACACCGTCTTCACGCACGGTGGGACCGTGCGCGACTACGAGGGCGCCTACACGCTGCCGCGCGCCGCCGACGGGATGGGGCCGCCATTGCCGCTCGCGCCGCTCGCGTGCATCCCGACCACGGCCGGCACGGGCTCGGAGGTGTCGATCGCCGCGGTGATCAAGGACGAGGAGGAGCGGATCAAGCTCGAGCTCGCCGACCTGCCGATGTACCCGCGGCTCGCGATCCTCGACCCGGAGTCCACGCGCACGCTGCCGCCCGCGATCGCGGCGTCCACCGGGATGGACGCGATGACGCACGCGGTGGAGGGCTACGTCTCCAACGACTCGAGCCCGCACGAGCAGGCCACCGCGCTGCACGCGCTCCGCCTGATCCGCGCCAACCTCGAGCGGGCGGTGCACGAGCCGGCCGACGACGACGCGCGCGGCAACATGCTGGTCGCGGCCTCGCTCGCGATCACGATCAACCTCGGCGCCGCGCACTCGATGTCGCATCCCTGCGGCGGCCGGTTCGGGGTCCCGCACGGCGTGGCCAACGCGATCAACCTGCCGCACGTGGTGCGCTTCAACGCGGCGGGCGGCGGCCCGGCCGCCGACGGCTACCGCGACGTGAGCGAGGCGCTCGGCCTCGAGTCGGGCGGATCCGACGACGAGGTCGGCGACCGGCTGGCGAGCCACCTCGCGGGGCTCGTGGAGTCGCTCGGCCTGCCGACCCGGCTGTCGCTCGTGGGAGTGTCCGAGGACGGGATCCCGGCCCTCGTGGACGGCGCGATGGGCGACGGCTGCACGCTGCTCAACCCGCGCGACCCGAGCGAGGACGACTTCGCCGACCTGTTCCGCGCGGCGCTGTAGCGCGGGCCGTCAGTCGCTCACGCGGTCGACGTCCTCGCGATAGGCGTCGATCATCTGCTTGAGCGTGGCCTTGGCCGTGTGCTTGGGCTTCCAGCCGAGCTCCTTCTGCGCGCGGGTCGTGCGCATCCAGACCGGCTTGCGCGCGGCCTGGAGCCAGCTGAACTCGGCCGGGAGGCCGGGGAGGCGCGTGACCACCTCGGCGGTGGCCTCCACCGCGGCGTCGGGCAGCGGGAACGAGTACCAGCCGAGCGCGTCGGCCACGTCGCCGAGCGACAGCCGCCCACGGGCGGCGAGGTTGTAGGGGCCGGGGGAGCCCTTGCCGAGCGCGCCGGCGAGGAACGCCGAGGCCACGTCGTCCTCGTGCACGAGCTGGAAGGACGGCCCGGCGTCGGGGATAACGGGCTTGAGGATCGGCATGCCCTGGAGGAAGCGGCGGACCGGGTCCGGCAGGCGTTCGCTCATGCGGAAGTAGGGGAGCTCGCGCATGAAGGTGTCGGCCGTCGGGCCGGCGACGATGCACGGGCGGAAGACCCAGGCGGACGTGCGCTCGGTCTTCAGCAGCACCTCGCCGAGCAACTTCTCGACCAGCGCCTTCTGGGCCGAGTACGGCATCGCCTCGGTGCCGCGCGGCGGCACGTCCTCGGTGAGCCAGTCGGGGTTGTCGTCGTGGAACCCGTAGGCGGCGACGCTCGACGCGTAACAGATGCGCTCGGCACCGCTCTCGACGGCCGACTCGAAGACGTTCCGCGAGCCGTCCACGTTGATGGCGTGGCTCGCCGCGCTGGCCTGGATCACGGTGAAAGCGAGGTGGACGACCACGTCCGCGCCCTTGACGGCATCGCGGACGCTCTTCTTGTCCTGCACGTCGCCCTGGCGGTACTCGGTCTTCTTCCAGCCCTGGCTCGCGGGGTCGAACGGCCGGCGGGCCATGCCCACGATCTTCTTGACCCGGCGCGAGCGCTCCAGCCCGGACACGAGCGCGATACCGAGGTCGCCGGTCGGGCCGGTCACGGCGATCGTCAGGCCGTCCTGGGGCACGCAGCGGTTATACAGGTGCGCGCTAGCGCGTGACCTTCTCGCAGCCCTTCAGGACGTCCTTCTTGTCGGCCGCGACGCTGTCCTTGCCCTTCCCGCACCTGACCACGTCGCGCTCGCCGTCGTCGCTGTCGATCGTGTCGCGGCCGGCGCCGGTCGAGATCTGGTCCCTGCCGCTCCCGCCGACCACCTGGTCGTCGCCCGACCCGAGCTGGACGCGGTCGTCGCCCGTGCCGGCGTCGACGGTGAAGGCGCCGTTCTGGGCGCTGATGCGGTCGTCGCCCGCCCCGCCCACGAGCTCGGCGTCGCCGCCGTCGGCGAAGATCTGGTCGCCCCCTCCGCCGCCGTCGGCGTAGTCGTCGCCCGCGCCGGTGTAGAGCCGGTCGGCCTTCGGCCCGCCATAGAGGCGGTCGTCGCCGATCTGGCCGAGGAGCACGTCCTCGCCGTCCTCGCCGAGCACCTCGTCGCCTCCGGGACCCGCGTAGGCCACGTCGTTGCCGGGGCCGAGCTGGATGCGATCGTCGCCGCTGCCGCCGATCGCCAGGTCGTCGCCTCCGCCCCCGTCGATCCGGTCGCCGCCGGTGCCGCCCTCGAGGTAGTCGTTCCCGCCGAGCCCGGTGAGCAGGTCGTCGCCGTCCTCGCCCCACATGCCGTCGGGGCGGGGCGTGCCCATGATCTGGTCGTTGCCCGGCGTGCCCTGGAAGTTCCGGGCGATCGCGACCGAGACGCCGGTCGCGGCGAGTGCCAGGAGGGAAAAAGCGGCAATCAGCAGGGCCTTCCTCATAGTCCCACTACAAACCGGCGACGGCGCCGGGGTTGCGCGCGGCTAGCGTCAGTCGTCATAACCCGGCTCGCCGGGCATCAGGACCTGTGCGCCGTCGTCGCCGACCACCACGCGGGGCTGGACCGGGGCCACGTCGCGCTCGCGCGCGGCGCGCAGCGCGTCCTCGACTGAGCCGAAAGCGGCGATCGCCTCGAGGTGCTTGATCGTGGGGAAGACGAGCGTGAGCTCGCCGCGCTGGTACTCCTCGAGCGCGGCGGCGGGCGTGATCCAGCGCGCGTCGACGCACTCGGCGCCGTCGACCTGCGGCTCGGCGTCCGGCGGGGCCGCGGCGACGAAGAAGACCGTGTCGAAGCGGATCGTGACCTCCGCGGGCGTTATCCAGCGGGAGAAGGGGACCAGCTCCTCGATTGCGCTGATCGCGATGCCGGCCTCCTCCTCGAGCTCGCGGATCGCGGCGCCCGCGTGGCCGTCGTCCTCCTCGTGAACGGCCCCGCCCGGGAACACCCAGGCGCCGCCCATGAAGCGCGACTCGGGGTTGCGCTGCACGAGGAGGACCTCGGGCCCGCCGGGTCCATCACGCAGCACGATCGCAGTCGCAGCCTGGCGCGCCGGCTTGGTCTCGCCGGTGTTCAGCTCCTCCCCGGGGCCCGGCCGATCGACCTCCACGTGGCCCAGCCTACTCCCGCCGGCGGCCCACAGGGCTTCGGTAATCTGTCGGCGCGATGGAGGCCGGGACCCAGCAGGAGCAGGCCCAGCTCTGGATCTGCGAGTCGTGCGGGTTCATCTACGACCCGGCCGAGGGCGATCCCGACGGCGG
>JAXDHW010000098.1:0-4954 GCA_034664365.1 Thermoleophilaceae bacterium | reverse complement strand
CGACGACCATGCCGTCGACGGTGGGGAACACCAGCATCCCCTTCGTGCGCTTGGTGGGCACGGGCAACAGGATCTGGTCGGGCGCATCGTCGGCGGGCGGGTCGAACACGAGGAACTCGCCCTTGCGGGGATAGACCTCGAACGAGTCGTCGCCGATCAGGCGGGCCACGTCGTCCGCCCGCAGTCCGGCGCAGTTGACCACCGTCCGGCACGCAATCCGGTCGCCGCCGGCCTCCTCCACGACCAGCCCCGCGTCGCCCGCCTCGATGGCCACGGCGGGGGCCGAGGTGCGGATGTCCGCGCCGTGCCGCTCGGCGGCGGCCGCGACTCCGAGCGTGAACCGCACCGGATCCGTGACCGCCTCGCCGGGAACCTCGAGCGCGCCGTCGTCCCGCACCGTCGCCTCCACCCCGTTTCGGGCCGCCGTGGCCGCCAGCTGCGGCGGCGTGTCGCGCAGCAGCGCGCCGCAGCGGAGCAGCGGCACCCCGAGTGCGTCGAGCACGGGGTCGCGGAGTGCGGCCGAGCGCAGGATCATCTCCGTCTCGAGCTCGCCGGGCACGGAGTCGAAGCCCGTGTGCAGGATCCCGGAGTTCGTTCCGCTCGCCGCCAGACCCGGCTCCGGCTCGGCCTCGAGCACCACGACAACGGCGCCGCGGCGCGACGCGCCAAGCGCAATGGCGCAGCCCACGACGCCCGCTCCGATCACCGCGACGTCGACCTCGGTCACCGGGCGAGCCCTTGCATACGAGAAGTATGAATTGACACAAGCACCCCCGAGGCTTAGGTTCCACGGCGCAAAAGCGTCCAGAGGGGGAGATGGTGTCACCAGACGGCACGACGGCTCCGAACACCGCAAGCGACGACGAGCGCCAGCTGGCCGAGCTCGGCTACAAGCAGGAGCTCACGCGAGCGTGGAGCGGGTTCACGAACTTCGCGATCTCGTTCACGATCATTTCGGTCCTCGCCGGCACGTTCACGACGTTCGGCCAGGCCTGGAACGCGGGCGGGCCGATCGCGATCTCGATCGGCTGGCCGATCATCTGCGGATTCGTGCTCCTCGTCGCCGTCTCGATGTCGGAGCTGACGTCGGCGTTCCCGACGGCCGGCGGCCCGTACTGGTGGGCGGCCAGGCTCGGCGGCGCCGGCTGGAGCTGGTTCACGGGCTGGTTCAACATCGTGGGCCTGGTCGGCATCGTCGCCTCGGTCGGCTACGGCGCCGCGGGCTTCCTCTATGCCCTGCTCGGGCTCTACAAGGTCGACGTCCTCGGCATGAACTTCGCCGACGACAAGCACGTGCTCGGCGAGACCTTCGTGCTGTTCCTGATCATCCTGGCGCTGTACGCGATCCTCAACATCTTCAGCTCGACGCTGCTCGCACTGTTCAACAACGTCTCGGTGGGCTGGCACGTGGTGGGCGTGCTCGTGATCATCGCGCTGCTGATCTTCGTGCCCGACGGCCATAAGAGCGCGAGCTTCGTGTTCGGCCACAAGATCAACAACACGGGGTTCAACGGCGGGTCCACGAGCGGCTTCCCGTTCTGGTTCCTGGTGATGCCGGTCGGGTTCCTCCTGACCATGTACACGCAGACCGGGTACGACGCGTCCGCACACGCCGCGGAGGAGACGCGCGGCGCGGCGATCGCGGCTGCCCAGGGCGTGTGGCGCGCGGTGTTCTTCTCGGCCCTGTTCGGCTGGGTCGTGCTGCTGGCGCTGCTCTTCGCCGTGAACAGCGAGAAGGTCGTGACCGACGGCGGTGGCGGCGCGATCCCGCTGATCACCGACGCGCTCACCTCCGGGGCCGCGAAGGCCGTGATCCTGATCTGCACGGTGGGCCAGCTCTTCTGCGGGATGGCCGGCCTGACGAGCGCTTCGCGCACGTGGTACGCGTTCTCGCGCGACCGCGGGATGCCGGGCTGGACGCTCTTCCGCCGCGTGAACCACAACCGGGTTCCGGTCTACGCCGTGCTCGCGGTCACGTTCTTCTCCCTGCTGATCACGCTCCCGGCACTGAAGGGCAACAAGGCGGGGTTCCCGTTTGCGTTCTTCGCGCTCACGGGGATCTGCACGGTCGGTCTCTACCTGGCCTACATCATCCCGGTCTACCTGCGCTTCCGGCAGGGCGACAACTTCCAGCCGGGACCGTGGAACCTCGGCCGTCACTACCGCTGGGTCAATGCCGGCGCGATGTTCTTCGTGGTCGTCACGGTGATCGCGCTCGACCTGCCGTTCTCGCACGTCGCCGTGCCGTGGAACGACGACTTCGACTCGACGGCGCTCAACTACACCCCGCTCGTGATCCTGGTGGGGCTGGTCGTCGCGGTCTGGTGGAAGGTGTCGGCGAAGGACAAGTACAGCGGGCCGGTGAGCACACTCGACACCGACGAGCTGGGTCGGGTGGTCGAGGACCCGCCGCCAGCGCCGGCTGAGTAGCCTCAGCGGCGTGACTCTCGACGAGCTGCGGACCGCGTTCGACGACGGGACGGTCGACACCGTCCTGCTGGTGATCGCGGACATGGAGGGGCGGCTCCAGGGCAAGCGACTGACCGCCGCGCACTTCCTCGAGGACGTCGCCGAGCACGGCGCCGAGGGCTGCAACTACCTGCTGGCCGTCGACGTCGACATGAACACCGTCGACGGCTACGCGATGTCGGGCTGGGACCGCGGCTACGGGGACTTCGTGATGAAGCCCGACCTCGACACGCTGCGGCCGGTGCCGTGGCACGAGGGGACGGCCATGCTGTTCGCCGACCTCGCGTGGGAGGACGGCAGCGACGTGGTCGCGTCGCCGCGGCAGATCCTCAGGCGGCAGCTCGCTCGGCTCAGCGAGCGCGGCTGGACCGCGATGGCCGGCACCGAGCTCGAGTTCATCCTCTTCCGCGACAGCTACGAGGAGGCATGGCGCAAGGCGTTCCGCGACCTCCAGCCGGGCAACGACTACAACGTGGACTACTCGATGCTCGGCACCGCTCGGGTCGAGCCGCTGATCAGGCGGATCCGCAACTCGATGATGGGCGCCGGCATGCGCGTGGAGAACTCGAAGGGCGAGTGCAACTTCGGCCAGCACGAGATCAACTTCCGCTACTCCGACGCGCTCAGCGCGGCCGACGACCACGCGGTGTACAAGAACGGCGCCAAGGAGATCGCCGCGCAGGAGGGAGTGGCCATCACCTACATGGCCAAGTTCGACGAGCGCGAGGGCAACTCGTGCCACATCCACCTGTCGCTCGCGGACGGCGACGGCGAGAACGTGTTCGGCTCGGACGAGGCGCTGTTCCACCGCTTCGTCGCCGGCCAGCTCGCGGCGCTGCGCGAGCTCACCCTGCTGTTCGCCCCGCACGTGAACTCCTACAAGCGCTTCGCAAAGGGCTCGTTCGCGCCGACGGCGGTGGCGTGGGGGCACGACAACCGCACCTGCTCGATGCGCGTGGTGGGGCACGGCGGCGGGCTGCGGGTGGAGAACCGGCTCCCCGGGGCGGACGTCAACCCGTACCTCGCGCTCGCGGGGATGATCGCGGCCGGCCTCCACGGCATCGACTCCGGGCTCGAGCTCGAGCCGCCGTTCGAGGGCAACGCGTACGAGTCGGACCGGCCGACGGTGCCGTCGAACATGTACGAGGCGCGTGACCTGTTCGCGGGAAGCGAGATCGCGCGTGAGGCGTTCGGGACCGACGTCGTGGACCACTACCTGAACCGCGCGCGCGTGGAGCTCGAGACGTTCGAGTCCGCGGTCACCGACTGGGAGCGCTTCCGGGGCTTCGAGCGTCTGTGACCGGCCGCCGGCCGATCATCGGCATGGCGGCAGCGGTCGAGAAGGTCCGCTGGGGGGCCTGGGACGAGATCGCCACACTCGCCCCGGCCACCTACGCCGCCGCCGTGCAGCGCGCCGGCGGGATGGCCCTGGTGCTGCCCCCCGACGAGGCCGTGACGGCGGACCCGGACGAGGCGCTCGACCTCGTCGACGGCCTGCTCCTCGCGGGCGGCAGCGACATCGACCCGGCGTCGTACGGCGCCGAGCCCAGCCCGGACACGGAGACGGTCTATCCGGCACGCGACCGCTTCGAGATCGCGCTCGCGCGCCGCGCGCTCGCGCGCGACATGCCGGTTCTGGGCATCTGCCGCGGCATGCAGCTTCTCAACGTGGCGGCGGGCGGCACGCTCGTGCAGCACCTCGGCGATTACGGCACGCCTCACAGGCCCACGCCCGGGACCTACGGCGACCACGAGGTTGAGGTCGAGCGCGGGTCGCTCGCGGCGCGTGCGGTGTGCGCCGACCGCTGCCAGGTGAAATCGCACCACCACCAGGCGGTCGACCGCCTCGGGGACGGGCTCGTGGTGTCCGGCCGAGCCGCGCACGACGGCCTGGTGGAGGCCGTCGAGGCACCGGCGCGCCGCTTCGCGCTCGGCGTTCTGTGGCACCCGGAGGAGGACGAGGAGAGCCGGGTGATCGGCGCCCTCGTGGACGAGGCGCGCACCGGCGCCGCGCGGGAGGCAGCGTGAGCATCACCGTCGTCGAGCCGGCCACCGAGGCGACGCTCGCGGAGATCCCGCGCGCGGGCATCGAGGAGACCGACGCGGCGGTGGCGCGGGCAAAGGCCGCGTTTCCCGGATGGCGGGCGCTGGCGCCGGCCGACCGCGCCCGCCTCCTCCACGGCCTCGCCGACCTGCTGGAGGAGCGGGCCGGCGACCTGGCCACGCTCGAGGCGCGCAACGCCGGCAAGCCGATCGCCGACGCCCGCGGGGAGATGGCGATGGTGGTCGACACGTTCCGCTACTACGCCGGCGCGCCGGAGCGCCTGCTGGGCGACACGATCCCCGTGGCCGGGGGCGTGAACATGACGTTCCGGGAGCCGCTCGGCGTCGTGGGCCTGATCGTCCCGTGGAACTTCCCGCTCGCGATCGCCTCGTGGAAGATGGCGCCGGCGCTGGCCGCCGGCAACACCCTCGTGCTCAAGCC
>JAXDHW010000215.1:0-5735 GCA_034664365.1 Thermoleophilaceae bacterium | reverse complement strand
GATCGGCGCGGCGCTGAGCCATGGCTCGCGGGCCGTGCGCTCGCTGGCCCACACGCGCGCGACCGTGCGCCGCCCCCGCAGCGCCTCGCGGACGGGATTGCGGCCGTAGACGATCACGCGCTCGATGGTATTCCGGACCTACCAGCGGGGTCCGACCCGTTCGTCGCGGATGACGGAGAGCAAATCGCGCATTTGGGGACCCCAGAGGGTCCCCAAAGGGACGCTTTGACCTGGACAGCCCCATCACTGCCGCGTTTTTGCTGGGGCTCGGGCCGCGATCCGACTACGGCCGAACGAGCCGCGGGCCCGCCGGCGTGTCGCGCACCTCCCAGCCGAGCGCGGAGAGCTCGTCGCGGCGGGCGTCGGCGGTGGCGAAGTCGCGCTCGCGGCGTGCCGCCTCGCGCTCCTCGAGGAGCCTCAGCGCGTCGGCGTCCGGCGCGTCGTCCTGCTCGAGCAGACGCTCGAGCCCGAGCACGCGGAGGAGCTCGCCGAGCCGGCCCGGGCCGAAGCGCTCGCCCGCGTCGAGCCAGGAGTGCGCCCGTGTCAGCCACGGGAAGAGCCGCGCCAGCGCCTCGGGCGTGTTGAAGTCGTCGGCCAGCGCGTCGAGGACCCGCTCGGCCACGCCGTCGAGCTCGGGCGGGTCGGCTCCGTCCGGCTCGAGCCGCCGCACGAAGTCGCGGATCCGGTTGACGCGGTTGCGCGCCTGCTCGAGCTCGCCCTCGTTGTACGGCATCGGGCTGCGGTAGTGGGCGCCCGCGAAGTACATGAGCAGCACCTCCGGCCCGACCTCGTCGAGTGCGGCGCCGAGCGAGGTGATGTTGCCGACCGACTTGGACATCTTCTCGCGGTCGAACTCGAGCATCCCGTTGTGCATCCAGAGCCGGGCGAGCGGCCGCCCCCGTGCGGCCTCGGTCTGGGCGATCTCGTTCTCGTGGTGGGGAAAGACGAGGTCCGACCCGCCGCCGTGGATCTCGAAGTCGAGGCCGAGGATCGCCTCGGCCATCGCCGAGCACTCGATGTGCCAGCCCGGCCGGCCCTCGCCCCACGGCGCCGGCCACCAGGTGTCCTCGTCCGGCTTGCGCGCCTTCCAGAGCGCGAAGTCGTGCGGGCTCTCCTTCACGGCCCCGCCCGGCGCGGCGTCGTCCGGCTCGCCCTGGTCCATGTCCTCGAGGGAACGGTTCGAGAGCTTGCCGTACTCGGGGAAGCTCGCAACTCGGAAGTACACGTCGCCACCGGTGGCATAGGCGCGATCGCGGTCGATCAGCGCCTGGATCAGGTCCACGATCGCGCCGATCGTCTCGCTCGCCCTGGGCTCGTGGTCCGGGCGGCCGAGGCCGAGCCGATCCGTCTCCTCCTCGTAACGGCGGGTCATCTCGCGCGCGAGCTCCTCGCTCGGCCGGCCGGCCGCGCGCGCGGCGTCGTAGATCTTGTCGTTCACGTCGGTGACGTTCGCGACGAAGGTCACGTGGTAGCCCTCACGCTCGAGGAAGCGCTTGAGCAGCGAGAAGACGACGTAGGGCCGCGCGTTGCCGACGTGCACCGGGCCGTAGACGGTGGGCCCGCACGCGTAGATCCCGACACGCGCGTCCTCGCGCGGCTCGAGCTCGCGCAGCCCGCCCGTGAGCGTGTCCTGGATGCGCACCGTGCGCATCAGCGTGTGCGATCGAGCGTGGCCACCGCCAGCGCCGCGATCCCCTCGCCGCGACCGATCGCCCCCATGCCCTCGTTGGTCGAGAACTTGACGTTGACGTCCCGCGCGCCGAGCCCCACGGCCTCCGCCAGGCTCACGCGCATCTCGTCGCGGTGGCCGCCGAGCCGGGGCGCCTCGCAGATCACCGTGGCGTCCAGGTGCTCCACGCGCCAGTCGTGCTCGGAGAGGAACCCCTTGACCTCGCCGAGCAGCTCGATGCTGTCGGCGCCCGCATACTGCTCGTCGTCGTCGGGGAAGTGCTGGCCGATGTCGCCGAGGCCGGCCGCCCCGAGCAGCGCGTCGATCACCGCGTGGGTGAGGACGTCGCCGTCGGAGTGGCCGAGGAGCCCGCGCTCCGCCTCCTCGATGACCACCCCGCCGAGGATCAGCGGGCGCCCTTCCACGAGGCGGTGCGAGTCGTAGCCGATCCCGGAGCGCTCGCTCACCCGACCGGCTCCATGCGCCGGGTGCGGCGCTCGAAGACCGCCACCTCGCGCACCCCCATCGAGTCCAGTAACTCGAGCGCGTCGTCGTAGCGGAACGCGAGGTCGGCGGGCACATGCGCGTCGGAGGAGAGCGCCACCGGCCGTCCCGCCTCGAGGCACATCTCGAGGAACGCCGGCGCGGGATAGATCTCGCCGACCGGCTTGCGCAGCCCGGCCGTGGACACCTCGATCGCCACGTCGGAGTCGGCGATCCCGTCCATCGCGAGATCGTAGAAGCGGCGCAGGTCGCCGTCCGGCGGCGGCGTCTCGGCGCCCCAGACCTTCACGAGGTCGGGGTGGGCGAGCACGTCGAACATGCCGGTCCGCGCGGCCTCGCCGAGCGTCTCGAAGTAGCGGCGCCAGACCTTCTCGGGGTCGGCCGAGCGCCACACGTCCCAGTCGCCGCGCATGTCGAGCGCCTTGTCGAGCAGGAAGTGGACCGACCCGATCACGTAGTCCCAGTCGCGCTCCTCGAGGAGGTTGGCCATCCGGTCCTCGCGGTCGGGGATGTAGTCGGCCTCGATGCCGAGCCGCAGGTCGGTCTCCTCGCGCACGAACGCGCAGTACTCGTCGAGGTCGTCGCGCGCGTTCGCGACCCAGTACGGGTGGTCCCAGACCGACAGCGCCGCGCGGAAGCGGTCCACGTGCTCCGACACACCGAGGTACTCGACGCCGCGCTCGGTGGCCACCTCGCGGTAGCGCTCGGCGTTGGCCTGAGTGAAGTACTCCGCCGCCGTGCAGTCGAGCTCGTCGGGGCGGAGGTGGACGTGCAGGTCGGTCAGCACAGGAGCGACTCCGCCAGGAGCAGGTCCACACGGCTCGTGACCTTGAAGTTCTCGCGCGGAGCCTCCACCACTCGGATCTTGCCGCCCATGGCCTCCACGAGCGAGGCGTCGTCGGTGGCGGCTGCGAGGTCGCCGGTGTCGAGCGCCCGCCGGAGCACGTCCGCCAGGAACGCCTGCGGCGTCTGAATCGCCCACAGCCGCGAGCGGTCGAGCGTCCGCACGACCCGCCCCTCGCCGTCGACCTCCTTGATCGTGTCGCTCACGGGCGCCGCCGCAACGGCGCCGTCGACCCCCTCGCCCAGCGCGGCGATGCACGCCTGCACCAGCTCGCGCGTGACGAACGGGCGCGCGGCGTCGTGCACCACGGCCACGGTCGCCTCGGGCGCGGCCGCGAGCGCGAGCCGCACCGACTCCGACCGCGACGCCCCGCCGGTCACGCGGTCGGGCCCGGTCTCGTGCCCGGGCGGCACGGCCACGACCACGCGGTCGCAGACCGCCGCGAGCACGCCGACCGACCACTCGACGAGCGGCCTCCCGGCGCATGCGGTGAACGCCTTGGGGACATCGCCCCCAAGGCGCTCACCGCGGCCGGCGGCGGGAATTATCCCGACGACAGCCAATATCCCGGCGGGCCGCTACCCCGCTGCGGCGGGGGCCCCGTTGCGCTCGGCGTGGGCGTCCGAGATGAGGCTGTCGAGGTGGTCCTCCGCCTCGTCCTCCCCCATGTCGAGCGCATACATGAGCTCCGACGCGAGGATCTTCTTCGCGCGGGTGTACATCTGCTTCTCGCCGGTCGACAGGCCCTTGTCCGACTCGCGGATCGCGAGGTTGCGGACCACCTCGGCGAGCTCGTAGACGTCGCCCGTCTTGATCTTGTCCCGGTTGTGCTTGAACCGGCGGTTCCAGTTCTTCGGCATGGAGCTCACGTCGTCACGCAGGACGCCGAGGACCTTCTCGACGGCTTCGTCGTCGATGACGCGCCGGAGGCCCGCCTTGCCCGCGTTCTCGCACGGAACCATGACCGTCATGTCGTTGTGGAGGATCTGAATCGTGAGGTACTGGCGCTTCTCGCCCAGAACCTCCTTCATCTCCTTCTTGAGGATCTTCCCCGCCCCGTGGTGGGGATACACGACGTGGTCGCCGATCTCGTAGTCCTCGAGCGGCGTCTCACGCGCGAACTCCTCGATTGTCTGCTCCCAATCTGCGTCGGAAATGACTGGCTCCCCTCGTCTTGAGTTCTTGGGTCAGGTTTGTAGGTAACGATCCACGAGGTTGATCTCCTGCAGGCGGCGAAGGCCCTCGCGGATGTCCTTCGCACGCATGTCCCCGACGCCCTCGACGGCTTCCAGCTCGCCGTCCGTGGCCGCCAGGATCTCGTCCAGCCCGCCGAACTCGCGCACGATCGCCTGGATCACCAGCTTGGGAAGCCGGGGCACACGGCCGAGAATCCGGTAGCCGCGTGGCGAGACGGGGTGGTCAAGTGTGTTGAGCTTGCGGTCGTAGCCGAGCAGCTCGGCGAGACGGCCGAAGTCGAGCAGGTCCTCGTGCGGCAGCCGGGCGAGCTGGTCGAGGACCATGGCAAAGCCCTCGTCGGTGGGCTCGGCGAGGTAGTCGTGCACGAGCGCGGCCTTGTCGCCGGCGGCCCCGATCATCGTCTCCTCGAGCTGCATCTCGATCAGGCGGCCCTCGGCGCCGAGCTCGACGATGTAGCGCTCGATCTCGACCGCCATGCGGGTGACGAGCTCAGCCCGCTGGAGGACGGTGAGGACGTCGTGGAGGGTGGCACCGCCCTCGAACTCGAGCGCCGTGAGGCGCGTGGCCACCTGCTCCAGGCGGGTGCGGTACTTGTCGAGCGTGGCGAGCGCCTGGTTGGCCTTGGCCAGGACGACGGGAATGTCCTCGAGGATGTACTTGCCGCCCTCGACGTAGAGGGAGACCACGTCGCGGCGCTGCGAGATCGCGATCACGAGGGCGCCGGTCTGCTTTGAGACGCGCTCCGCGGTGCGGTGCCGCGTGCCGGTCTCGAGCGAGAGGATCGTGGGGTCCGGCATCAGCTGGACGTTGGCCCAGCAGATCTTGGTGGAGTTCTGCGAGAGGATGATCGCGCCGTCCATCTTCGCCAGCTGGTAGAGCAGCGCGGGCGTGTAGTCGACGTCGATCTTGATCCCGCCCGAGTACAGGAAGGACAGGTCGTCGTTGTCGCCGATCGCTATGAGGGCGCCGGTGCGGGCGTGGAGGATGTGGTCGATGCCCTCGCGGAGGGCGGACCCGGGCGCGACCATCTCGAGCGCCTTGACGAGCCGGGGCTCTTGACGGTGCTCCAGGTCAGCGACCTCATCCCCGGCGTGCTGCATCGACCCCATTCTACCGGCAAAAACCGGCATTCTCCGGGCGTCTGCGTGCGTCGCCCTAGCGGAGCCGCACGCGCCGGAAGTTGACCCGGCGGAGCCTGCGCTCCCGGTGCCCGGCGCGGTCGGCGGCACGGGTGCGGACCGTGTACCGCCCGCGCGGCAGGCGGTGGCGCGTACGCAGTCGCCACGTCCGTCTGCCGCGGGCCACGACGAAGCGCGGTCGCGCGCAGCTCCGGCGCTTGCCGAGGCGGCCGTTGCGCTTGAGGTAGCGGCAGCGGTGGTGCTTCCGCCGGGCGACCGCGACGGCCACCCGCGCGAGGCCCGCGCAGCCGCGGTCGCGCGCGGTGCCGCGTAGACGCAGGCGCCGGTGGCGGAAGCGCACGCCGCGCCGGCCCTTCAGCAGGCGGCTCCGCGGCGCGAGCCG
>JAXDHW010000076.1:0-6227 GCA_034664365.1 Thermoleophilaceae bacterium | reverse complement strand
GGCTGCTCCTCCTCGCGGCGGGCCTGGCGATCGGCTTCCGGGTGGCCCGCCGCCCACCCCGTGCCTCGTCGCGGCTGCGGGTGGGACTCGTCGCGGGGATCGTGGCGTGCCTCGTGCCGGTCGGCCTCTTCGCCGTGCTCTCGATGAACGACCGCGGCTTCAAGGGCACGGTCACCTCGAGCGTCGAGGCGCTGACGAGTCCCACGTCGAAGACTCCCGGCGGGCCGAGCCGGCTGACCACCGCGTCCTCGTCGCGCGCGCGCTACTGGGACGAGGCCGGCAGGTCGTTCTCCGACCACGCCACCGCGGGAACCGGCGCCGGCACGTTCGGCGTGGCCCGCCTCCGCTACCGCAAGGACGAGCTCGTGTCGGGACACGCGCACGGTTTCGTGGTCCAGACGATGTCGGACCTCGGCATCGCCGGCCTCGTGGCGATCGGCCTGCTGATGGTCGCGTGGCTCTGGACGGCCCTGCGCGCGGTCGGCGCGCTGCGGGGGCGGCGCCAACGCACCTGGGACGCGGAGCGCGTCGGGCTCGTCGCGCTCGCGCTCGCCGCGCTCGTCTACGGGCTTCACTCGGCGATCGACTGGACCTGGTTCGTGCCCGGGCCCACGGTCATGGCCGTGGCCGCGGCGGGCTTCGCGGCCGGACGGTCCGGGCTCGGAGCGCGCCGCCGGGAGGCCGCCACCGCCCGGACGCTGGCGCCCACACCGCGCTACGCACTCGCGGCAGCCTCGATCCTGGCGGCGCTCGCGTGCGCGTGGGCGGTCTGGCAGCCGCAGCGCTCGGACGCGGAGACCAACCACGCGCTCGACCTGCTCGCGCAGCGACGGCTGCCGCAGGCGGCCGACGCGGCGGACCGCGCGCGCCGCATCGATCCCCTCGCGCCCGAACCGCTGCTCGCCGCCGCGGCCATCGCGGACGCGCGCGGGTTCAAGACGGCCGCGCTGGCCAAGCTCGTGAGGGCCGTGCGCCGGTTTCCCGGCGAGCCGCAGGTCTGGATCCGGCTCGCGGAGTACCAGCTCGACACGCTCGCCAAGCCGGCCGACGCGCTGAAGACGATCCGCGGCGCTCTCTACCTCGACCCGAAGTCACGTGCGGCGCAGCAGGTCTTCCTCGAGGCCCGCAAGCGCCTCAACCCGGTGGTGCCCACCCCGGCCATCACACCGACGCCCACCACGCCCGGGACGACGCCTGGCAAGACTCCGGCGACCCCCGGCGGCGTCCGGCCCACGCCGGGCGGCGGCGCCCCAGGCCCGACGCCGGGCCGCCCCATCGCACCGCTCAGCCCGGGCGATCCCAGGGGCTGACGGCCCCTCCGGGTACCCTCGCGACGTGCTGTCACGGCTCGTCGAAGCGCTCGGCGTCGGCACGGCCGCGATCCGCCTGAGCGACGGCTGCGTCACGGACGCGAACGGCGCGCTCGCGCGCATGCTCGGACGCGACCGGAGCGAGGTGGTCGGCCGGCTCGCGAGCGAGGTCGGGCTGGTGCCGGAGCCGCTGGCGCTCGAGCGCCTCGCGGCCGCCGCCCCGGGGCGCGTCGAGACCGTCGTCACCACACGAGCGGGCGTCGAGCGGGCTGTGGACCTGGCCGTCGACCGGGTCGAGATCGAGGGCGAGCCGAGCCTCGAGCTCGCCGTTCGCGTCGCCCACCTCGGGGACCAGCGCGTTGCCGAGCAGGCGCTCCGCGCGAGCGAGCAGCGCTACCGCGGCATCGTGGAGTCGGCGAGCGACGGGGTCTGGATGCTCGACGAGCTCGACCGGATCAGCTTCGTGAACCGCGCGATGGCGGAGATGCTCGGCTTCGAGGTGCACGAGCTGCTCGGCCGGCGGGCCATGGAGTTCATGGCCGGCGACGTCGAGCCCGTCGGCCACCTCGCCCTCCGCCAGCGCCGCGAGGGCGGCCCCACCCGCCGCGAGCTCCGGATGCGCCGCCGGGACGGCGGCGAGATCTGGGTCGAGATGTCGGCCACGCGCCTCGAGGACGAGGACGGCCGCTACACGGGCGCGGTGTCGCTCGTCGCGGACATGACCGAGCGCCACCGTGCCCGCGTCGCGCGCGAGGAGCTGGAGCTCAGGCTCCAGCAGGCACAGCGGCTCGAGACGGTCGGCCAGCTCGCGGGGGGCGTCGCGCACGACTTCAACAACCTGCTCGCCGTGATCCTCAACTACGCGCACTTCGTGCGCCAGCAGCTCCCGGAGGACAGCGAGCTGCGCGCCGACCTCGAGGAGATCAGGCACGCCGCCGAGCGCGCGTCCGAGCTCACCCACCAGCTGCTGGTCTTCAGCCGCCGCGAGACCGTGCAGCCGGTCGTGCTCGACCTCAACACGGTGGTCACCGACACGGAGCGGCTGCTCGCCCGCTCGATCGGCGAGGGCGTCTCGCTCGTCTCGCGGCTCGCCGACGGGCCGTGCCTGGTCGAGGCCGACCCGGCGCAGCTCGAGCAGGTGGTGGTCAACCTCGTGGTCAACGCGCGCGACGCGATGACGGGCGGCGGCCGGATCCTGATCGAGACCACGGCGGGCGAGCAGGTGGTGCTCTCGATCAGCGACGAGGGCCACGGGATGGAGGCGGAGGTGGCGGCGCGGGCCTTCGAGCCGTTCTTCACGACCAAGCCGAAGGGCGCGGGCACCGGGCTCGGGCTGGCCACCGTCTACGGCACGGTCACGCAGGCCGGCGGGCACGCCGAGATCGAGAGCGAGCCCGGCTCCGGGACGACGGTCCGCGTGTACCTCCCGGTCGCGAGCGGGTCGCTCTCGCCCGGGGAGCCGGCGACCGTCGACGGCGGGAACGGTGGCGACGGGAGCGGCACGATCCTCCTCGTCGAGGACGAGGACGCGGTGCGCGAGCTCACGCGCCGCATCCTCGCCGGCAGCGGCTTCGAGTGCCTCGAGGCCACCGGCGCCGAGGAGGCGCTCCGCCTCTACGACGAGAACCGCGACCGCGTGTCCCTGCTGCTCACCGACGTCGTGATGCCGGGGATGTCCGGGCAGGAGCTGGCGGAGCGGATAGCCGGCGCCGGCTCGGGCCCGCCCGTGCTGTTCATGTCCGGCTACACCGACGAGAGCGTGGTGAGCGGCGCCGGCGGCCGGATGCTCCGGAAGCCGTTCACCGCGGACGCGCTCCTGCGCGGCGTGCGCGACGCGCTCGGCCGGACGGTCTAGCGGGTCGCCAGCGCCAGGAGGCGCCCGCGGCGGCGGCGGGTCGACGTCACCCCGAACCCCATCGTGCGGAGCAGGCGGGACAGCGACCGGCGCGTGTAGAAGCGCAGGTGCGGCGAGAGCGGGTCGAAGCGGCGCTCGAAGCCGCGCGCCAGCACGTCGATCCCGGTCCGGCGCCCGTACGCGAACGTGACGACGGCGACGCGGCCGCCGGGTCGCAGCACGCGCCGGACCTCGGACAGGAACAGCTGGACGTCGCGCACGTGATCGACCACGTGCGCGCACAGGACGAGGTCGAACGACGAGTCCTCGAAGGGCAGCGGCTCGTCCGGCACGAGCAGCTCGACGCGCGCTCCGGGCAGCCGCCGCCGGGCGCGGTCGAGCGCGACGGCGGAGACGTCGGCGACCGTCACCTCCCCCGCGTCGATCTCGCCCGCCAGGCGCCCGTCGCCGCCGCCGAGGTCGAGCGCCCGCTCGGCCCGCCCGAGCGCGCGTACGAAGTCGACCACCTCCGCCGGCGCCGGTTCGCGCTCCTCCGGCACGAGCTCCCACAGCTCGTCGTCATAGCGGCTCACCGCGCGCTCATGGCGCGCAGCGTACGCGGGCTACCAGGCGCCGTGCGCGCGGGCGACGGCCGGGATCGTCTTCAGCAGGATCGAGAGGTCGAGAAAGACCGACCAGCGCTCGAGGTAGAGGAAATCGAGCCGCACCAGCTCGTCGAAGTCGAGCTCAGAGCGCCCGGACACCTGCCACAGGCCGGTGATGCCGGGCAGCACGAGGTTGCGCTTGCGGTGCCAGTCCTCGAGCCGGTCGTAGTCGCGCTGCGGCAGCGGCCGCGGGCCGACCAACGACATCTCGCCGCGCAGGACGTTGAAGAGCTGGGGCAGCTCGTCGATCGACCAGCGCCGCAGGAACCGCCCGACCGGCGTGACGCGCGGGTCGTTGCGGATCTTGAAGATCGCCCCGCCCTTCTCGTTCTGCTCCTCGAGCTCGATCTGCCGCAGGTCGGCGTCCGAGTACATCGTGCGGAACTTGAGACACGCGAACGGCAGCCCGCCGATGCCGGGACGAATGGAGCGATAGATCACCGGGCCGCGCGAGGTGAGCTTGATCGTGAGCGCCACGAGCAGCATCAACGGCGAGAGGACCATGACGAGCAGGCCCGCCACGGCGACGTCGAACGTCCGCTTGACGGCGAAGTCGACGCCCTCGAAGACCGGCGGCTTGAGCTCGAAGAGCGGGACGGTCTGGCCGGGGATGAACTCCACCCGGTCCATCAGGATCTCCATGGTCGAAGGCGCCACGCGCACCCTGATGCCATGGCGGTGGCAGCGGTCGACCAGCTCGACCGCCTCGCTCTGCGGGAACGCCGGGTCGGCGATCAGGACCTCGTCGACCTTGTCGAAGTGGCTCTCGAGATCCTCGAGCGGGCCCAGGTCCTTCAGCCCGTTCTCCGGAAGCGGCGTGAGCGAGACGAAGCCGACGGGCTCGAGCTGCGGGTTGGTGCCGCCGGCAAGCGCGTTCGCAACCGCCTCGATCTGCGGTCCCGTTCCGACCAGCACGGCCCGGCGGCGGTAGCCCGACGCCTGGAGGAGCGCGCCGCTGGCGAAGTCGAAGAGCCGCCGGAACGCCGACACGTAGATCAGCGCGAACAGGAGGCTGCCGTAGAAGATGTAGTAGGACGAGAACGAGTCGCCCTGCACGACCGTGAACGCCAGGATCATGAGCGTGACCTGGAACAGCGACGCCACGATGCGCGCGAACCCGGGCCGCACCGCGCGGTCGCCGTAGAGGCCGGAGCGCGCGAACAGGAGCACGGTGACCAGACAGGCCAGCGGCGCGAAGGCCTTGGTCTGGCCCCACGCGAGCGCGAGGTCGGAGTCGGCCTTGACGACCAGCTTGATCTCGAGCGCGGTGAAGATAGCGAGCAGCACCGCCCCGACGTCGAAGGTGAACAGCGTGAGCACGCGCAGGAGGCGGCGCATGGTCTCCCAGCGGATGAGCCGGCCACGGACGAGTCGCTCGGCCGCGCGCGCGTCCTTGAACGGCAGTTGGACCGCGCCATGCGGTTCGACCTGCCTGAGCTCCCGTACGAGTCCGTTGGCCATTTGTCCCGGTTCCGCACCACCTCCAACAACGGAGCGGCTGGAAGGTAGCGGTGATGCTGGGCGGGATCCGGCGCCGGGAGCGGGATCGCTCGAAGTGCCGACCGGTTCCACTAGCCCGCGAGGATAGCGGTGGACGGGGCTGGATCAGGGGCTTCGGCGGCGCAGGCGCCCGCGCGCGTGGCGCCAGGCGAGCCCGCGCAGGAACGGCATCGGATCGTCGAGCGCCGCGACGTGGCGGGTCTCGCAGCGAGCCTGCCAGACAAGCCAGTGGTGGAGCGGGATGCCGGCATGGCGCGCCGCGGCGAGATCCCTCCACGGGAGCGACCAGCGCACGCCCGGCCGCAGCGGTCCCACGGCCGGGCGCGGCAACCCGGCGAGGTCGGCGTGGACGAGCGCCGGCAGGTTCACGCCCGCGACCGCTCCAGGCAGGTGCCAGAGGTTGAAGCGCGGGTTGACCTCCAGCAGGTGAAGGGTCCCGTCGGGGCCGCGCTTGAAGTCGAGCTTGGCGACCCCACGCAGTCCGAGCACGCCGGTGCAGTGGCGGCCCAGCTCGCGCACGTCGGCCTCGTCGGTGATCTCGCACGCCGTGGTCTCGCCATAGACGGCCGGCCACGTGCGGACCTTGCGCCCGGTGAACTCGCCCGCGGTCTCGCCGCGTGCGTCGACGTACACGTGGTAGCTCTCGATCCGGTCCTCGGCGCCCTCGACCAGCGCCTGCGCCACGAGGTCGACCCGTGCGGACGAGAGCGCCGGCCACAGCTCGGCGAGCCGACGCGGGTGGTCGATGCGCAGCGCCTTGGCGTGTCCCGCGAGCGGACGCCACACCACGTCGCGCCGCGTGAGCGGCTTGAGCACCACCGGATAGGGGATCGGGAGCTCCGGCGGCTCGTTCGGGTGGTCCCCGGGGCGCAGCACGGCCGTTGCGGGTACGGGCAGGCCGCGCTCGCGCGCGAGGTC
>JAXDHW010000058.1:0-4227 GCA_034664365.1 Thermoleophilaceae bacterium | reverse complement strand
GAGCCCGAGCGCGTTCCACACGTACCAGCCCGACAGTCCGCCCAGGTCGTCGTTGCCCGGCAGACCCTGCGGCACCGGGCGGAAGACGGTGCGCAGCGAGCGGGTGACCGCCGCCGTCCGCCACGGTTCGCGCGCGAAGGCGAACATCCACGGCACCTGGAGGTCGTGCTCGTTCCCCGGTGCGTACTGGTCGGTCTTGTACTGGGTGCCGAAGCCGTTCTGCTGGACCTGCGCGTCGGGCGGCTCCGAGAACAGGTGGTCGAGCCGCGCGAGCGCCGCGGCGTTGCCGCCCATGCGGTCGAAGAGCCCGCGCGCATCGTGCGGCGCAAGCCACGAGTACTGCCAGGAGTTGCCCTCCTGGAAGCCCTCCTCGTCGGTCGGTGAGAACGGCGTGCGCCACGCCCCGCCGGCGTCGCGCGGGCGGATCCAGCGCGTCTCCGGGTCGAGCAGGTTGCGGTAGCGGAGCGAGTCGGCCATGACCCCGGCCGCGTCGGCCTTGCGCCCAAGCCCATCCGCCATGACGGCGAGTGCGAAGTCCGCCACGCCGAATTCGAGCGTGGTTCCGGCGTTGCCCGGGAGGTAGCCCTTGCTGCTGAGGTCCGGCGGCCGGTCCTCCCGAAGCTGCCGCGCCGCGTCGTACAACGGCCCGGCATCCGAGGGCTTCACCAGCCCCCGGCAGTACCCATCGGCGATCATCGGGATCGCCGGGTCCCCGGACATGTGCGCGGCGTCGTAGTCCTGCTCGCCCCAGCGCGGGAGCTTGCCGCCGAGCCGCGCGTCGTCGAGCAGCGACAGCAGCATGTCGCGATACCGGCCCGGCCGGATCGTGGCCAGGAGCTGGTTCTCCCCCTTGTACGTGTCCCACAGCGAGAAGTTGGCGTACTGCGTGCGCCCCTTCGCCACGTGCGGCTTGTGGTCGAACCCGAGGTAGCGGCCGTCGACGTCCGTGAAGACGTTGGGGTGGAGCTGCGCGCGATACAGCGCGGTGTAGAACGTCCTGCGCTGGCCGGTGGTCCCGCCGCGCACCTGGACGGTGCCGAGCGCGCGGTTCCACGCGGACCGGGCGCGCGCACGCATCGCGCCGAAGTCGAAGTCGGGCGCCCCCGCCTCGAGGTTGCGGCGCGCGCCCGCGACGTCCACGAACGAGATCCCGATCCGCACCGTGACCGTCCTGTTGGCGAGCGCGTCGAACGAGACCCAGCTCGCGCCCTTCGAGGCGAACGGCCGCGAGAAGCGCGCCACGAAGTAGACCGGGTAGCGGTCGCGCGTCCAGCCCGACAGCTCGTTCGGTCCCGAGAAGTCGAGATGGCCCGCTCGCGTTCCGGCCGTGCCTCGGGCCACGTCGACGATCACGTTCGCCTGCGGCACCGGCGGGAACGTGTAGCGCTGCATCGCGGCGTGGGTCGATGCCGTCAGCTCCACGTCGGTGGCGTACTTGGCGAGGTTGACCGAGTAGTAGCCGGCCTCCGCGTGCTCGCGGGCGTGGTCGAACGGCGATCCGTAGTGCGCCGGGTCCATCGACGTGACCGGCCCGGTGGTGGGCATGAACGGCAGGTCACCCGCCTTCTGGACGCCCGGCCCCGACAGGTGCACGAGGCTGAACCCGCGGATCAGCGGGTCCGAGTAGAGGTAGCCGCCGTACGCGAACGGGCTGCCGTAGGTGTCGGGCGAGTTCTGGACCATCCCGAACGGCACGTCGGCCCCCGGGAAGACGAAGCCGGGCGCGAACGTCCCGATCATCGGATCGACGTAGCGGGCGAGGTCGTTATCGGCCGCGCTCGCCGTTCCGGGCGCGACGCTGCACGCCGCGGCCATCACCACCGCCGCGATCGCGGCCCTGACTCGCCCCCTCGCCATCGCCCGCTTCATCCCCCGCGGGCCGCGGTTCTAGTCGCCTTCTTGCCCCTCGGACTTGGACTCGGAATCGGACTTGGACTCGGAATCGTCCGAGCCGGAGTCGCCGCCCTCGCCCTCGACGTCCACCGACGTCTCGTCGGTCAGGTCCGGCTCGCCGTACGCGCGCGCGTCGCTGATGCTCGGGTCGGTGGGGCCGCCGGGGATCGGGTCGCCCTTGTACTCGTCCGGGTTGTCGACCTTCTCGCCCTCGATCTCCACCTCGCCGTCGTCGCGGAAGCGGAGCGACGAGGGACCGAGCTTGCTGGTGACGGACTCCTCGTAGCTCTCGTTGCCCTCGGCACCGCCGAACGTCTCGTACTTGGCCTTGTCGTCAGGCCAGTCCTCGAGCTTCTCCGGTGGGTCCTCCTCGAGTTCCTTGAGCTTCTCCTTCGCCTTCTCCTCCTCCTCGCCGGCCTTGCGCGCCTTGGCGACCTCGTCGTCGCCGCCGGGCTCGCCCTCGGCGGGCTGCTGCTCTTCCTGATCCTGGGTCTGCTGGTCGTCGGTCAAAATGCCTCCCTCAGTGTCTTAGGGATGCGTACCCAGCGCGCCCCGACTTCATGCGGTCGAGCCGCCCGCCGGTGGCTGCTTGACTTGTGAGCGTGCGCACCCCGCTCGCCTGGCTGCTCGCGGCTGCCCTCGCGGTCGGGCTCGGCGTCGCGCTCGCCGGCTGCGGCGGCCATCAAGAGGAGCCGCCGCCGATCGGGCTCCCGCGCAGCGACCTGCCGCGGTCGAAGAGCTCCCACGTCGTCGTGATAGTGATGGAGAACAAGGAGTACGACGAGGTCCTCGGCTCGGGCGACGCGCCGTATTTCAACAAGCTCGCAAAGCGCTACTCGGCGCCGCGCAGGCTGTACGGGATCAGCCACCCGTCGCTCCCCAATTACCTGGCGATGATCGGCGGCGACACGTTCGGCGTGGACTCCGACTGCACGTCGTGCCACGTCAAGGCGAGCAGCCTCGTCGACCAGCTCGAGGGCGCGGGCCGCACGTGGAGGGCGTACATGCAGGGGATGCCGCACCCCTGCTATCGCGGCGCCGGGTCCGGCGGCTACGCGAAGAAGCACGACCCGTTCATGTACTTCGACGCGATCGCGCGCAACGATCGGCGCTGCGGCCGCGTGGTGCCCTACGGCCGGCTGGGCGCGGACCTGAAGCACGGGCGGCTGCCCGACTTCGCGTTCATCAGCCCGGACCTCTGCGCGGACACCCACGACTGCTCGGTGCGCACCGGCGACCGCTTCCTGAAGAGCGTCGTCCCGGCGCTCATCTCGGTGCTCGGCCCGCACGGGATGCTCGTGGTGACCTACGACGAGGGGTCGTCGGACCGCGGCTGCTGCGGCGTCGCCCACGGAGGGCGGATCGCCACCGTGGTCGCCGGCCCCGACGTGCGCCAGGGCGCCACCGGCAGCGGCAACTACTCCACGTACTCGATCCTCCGCACGGTGGAGGACTTCTTCAAGTTGCCGCCACTGCGCCACGCGGCGCACGCCCGGCCGCTCGACGCGCTGTTCGTCGCGCCGCCGCGCTACTAGCCGCCCTAGCCGAGCTCCTTCACCTCGGCCACGACCGCCTGCACGGACTCCTTCGCGTCGCCGAACAGCAGCGCCGTGTTCTCGTTGTAGAAGAGGGGGTTCTCGATACCGGCGAAGCCGGTGTTCATCGAGCGCTTGAGCACGATCACCTGGTGCGACTTGTCGACGTCGAGGATCGGCATGCCGTAGATCGGCGAGCCCTCGTTCTCGCGAGCGTCCGGGTTGGTCACGTCGTTCGCGCCGATCACGAGCGACACGTCCGTCTGCGGGAACTCGGGGTTGATCTCGTCCATCTCCTTGAGCTTCTCGTACGGCACGTCGGCCTCCGCGAGGAGCACGTTCATGTGCCCGGGCATCCGGCCGGCCACTGGGTGGATCGCGAACTCCACGTCCACGCCGCGCTTCTCGAGCTCGTCCATCAGCTCGCGCACGGTGTGCTGCGCTTGGGCGACCGCCATCCCGTAGCCGGGCACGATTACCACGCGCGAGGCGTACGTGAGCTGGATCGCCACGTCGTCCGGCGTGGTCGAGCGCACCGGTCCGCGGTCCTCGGCGCCCTCGGCGGGAGCGGTCCCGCCGCCGCCGAAGCCGCCGGCGATGATCGCCGGCACGGACCGGTTCATCGCCACGGCCATCATGTTCGTGAGGATCGAGCCGGAGGCGCCGACGAGCGTGCCGGCCACGATCAGCGCGGTGTTGTCGAGCGCGATGCCGGTCATGGCGGCCGATATCCCGGTGAACGCGTTCAGCAGCGAGATCACCACCGGCATGTCGGCGCCGCCGATCGGCAGCACCACCA
>JAXDHW010000054.1:0-7303 GCA_034664365.1 Thermoleophilaceae bacterium | reverse complement strand
CCGATGGAGACGGTGGCGTCGACCCTCGGCGAGAGCCCGCGCTGGTTCCAGCTCTACTGGAGCAGCTCGGACGAGCTCGTCGAGAGCCTGGTGTCGCGCGCCGAAGCGTGCGGCTGCGAGGCGATCGTCGTCACCCTCGACACCACGATCCTCGGCTGGCGCCCGCGCGACCTGGACGAGGCCTTCCTCCCGTTCCTGCGCGGCCAGGGCATCGCGCAGTACACGAGCGACCCGGTGTTCCAGCGCCTGCTCGAGGAGGACGGCTCGGCGGGACCCGACCAGCAGCCGAAGCCCACGCTCCAGGCGCTGCGCACGCTCGTGCAGATCGCGCGCAATTACCCGGGCGGCTTCCTCGACGCGCTGCGCTCCGGCAAGGCGCGCGCGGCGGTCCAGCAGTTCGTGCGGATCTACTCGCGGCCGAGCCTGACCTGGGAGCACCTCGCCTGGCTGCGCGAGCGCACGCGGCTGCCGATCCTGCTGAAGGGCATCCTCCACCCCGACGACGCCGGTCGCGCGCTCGACGCGGGCATGGACGGGATCGTGGTGTCGAACCACGGCGGACGCCAGGTGGACGGCTCGATCGGCACCCTCGACGCGCTGCCGGAGGTGCTCGCGGCGGTCGGCGGGCGCGCGCCCGTGCTGCTGGACGGCGGCGTGCGCGGCGGGGCCGACGTCTTCCGCGCGGTCGCCCTCGGCGCGGCTGCCGTGCTCGTCGGGCGGCCCTACGTCTACGGGCTCGGGATCGCGGGCGAGGCCGGAGTCCGCGAGGTCGTGGACAACCTGATGGCCGACTTCGACCTCACGATGGGGCTTGCGGGCTGCCGGGCGGTCGGCGAGATCGGGCCGGAGACGCTCCGCCGGATCGACTAGAAGACTCTTCTCTAGCCGCCGCGCGTCATCTGATGTCTACGAGCTGCTCCCAGGTGCCGCGCTCGAGGTAAGGAAGGTCCGGCGGCTTGCCCACGCCCTGCGCGATCCAGTCGAAGAGGTGGCGGGGCTCGCGCCACTTGGCCGGATTGCTCGTGCCGAAGCGCTTGGCCAGCTTGCCGAAGGTGATGGCGGCGACCTTCCGGTAGTCGCCGGTGGACAGGGTGCGCAGCGAGAACGCGACGCCGTTCGACGCGTCGAAGAAGTGGTACGCGGCGTTCTCCCCGTCGACCTCGTCGGAACCCTTCCCGAGCCGGCCGAGGGCGAGCTTGGCGGCCGCGGCCTTGAACGTCTCCCAGGTGGCGACGCCCGGCTCGACCGTCCGGTTCGAGTCCTGCCTGGCGAACGAACCGTCCCAGTCGACCAGCGTCCCCAGCACCGTCCGTGCCTTGCCGCTCGAGCCGTGGAGCGCGGCCTTCAGCCTGCCCTCGAGGAGTGGCCTCTGCGGGGCGGTCGTGCCCGTGTGGTGCACCAGGTCCTCCACCCCCGCGAGCGACGGATGCTTGGACAGCTTCCGCACCAGCCGGTACAGGAACACGGCGCGGCTGAGCGGTCCGTCCAGGCGCGCGCGCGGCGCGGCGTCGCCGTTGGTCCACGCGGCCGACGGCTGGTTGTTCCAGTTCGCGAGCCAGCCGCGCGCGGGGTCGATCACATGCGGCCGCTGTCGCAGCGGCAGGAAGCCGCGCCACTCGGCCTCGCCGGTTCCGGGGTAGGGCAACCGCTCGTCCCAGCGGAGCGGCTTGAGCTGGAGCAGCCCGCCGTGCCAGAAGCCGATGTGACCGCCGCCGTCGGCGGCCGTGAAGTTCTCGTTCCAGGTCATGTCGCTCATCGCCGCGCCGACCTGCTTGACCGACGCCGCCCGATCGACGCGGTCGAGCCCGACCAGCGTCCGGAGCTCCCGGCCGGAGCTGGCAAAGCGCCGCGCGTACGCGAATCGGCCGGAGCGCTCCTCCACGGGCCCGTGGCGCGTCCTGCACAGCCGCCGTGTGGTCGTCCCTGTCTTGAACGAGAAGGACTCCGTCCGGCACGCCATCTTGCGGACCTTGCCCTTGTACCGGTACGACTCCGGTCCGCCCGCGAGCTTCTCCGCGTACAGGTCGTCGTCGTCCGACTCACCGCTCGTGATCGCCCACGAAACGTCGCGGTTGAAGCCCGCCGCGGCGACCGGGGCGCCCGGCGCGGTGACGCCGCGAACGTGCAGGCCCGGCCGCTTGACCTCGAACTCCCACAGCTGCTCGGGCATCGCGAACCCGAGTTGCGGCCCGTTGTAGAGCACCGCGCCGCTGCCGCGCCGGACCGCCACCGCGAGCGAGCCGCCCGGAGTTCCGAGCGTCGTTCGCCGTTTGTCCTGTACCGGCTCCGGCAGCTTGGGAAGCGACAGGCCGTCCTGGAACTTCGCCGACCTGGTGAACGCTGAGCGCTCGTCCTTGCGGGTGCGCCCCGGCTGCGACGGGAAGCGCCCGCGCGAGGGCGGCACGATCAGCGGCGAGCCCTTCACGTGCAGCGGCACCAGCCGCGCGAACTTGCGCTTGCCGAGCCCGCGCAGGGCGAGCGCGTTCTGGATCTCGCGCCCGGGGTCGCTCGGAACGGTGCGCACGAGCAGCACTCCGATGGCCGCCGAGTCCCGCACCTTCCAATCGCGCAGCGGCACACCGAGCAGCGTGAACTCGGCCGGCAGGGCCGACGAGTCCTCGCGCACGTGCTGTATCCAGGCGTTGATCCCGTCCCGGTAGGCCGCGAGCCGTTTGCGCAGGGCGGCGGGCAGGTGCGCCACCTGGGCGTCGAGCTGCGGGCCCGTGTGGTAGTCGCGCCGCGTGGTTATGTCGCCCGCGAGCGAGCCCTCCCCGAGTATCTCCGCCAGGTGCCCGGTGGCCTGGCGGCGGAAGAGCTCGAGCTCCGTCAGCCGATCCTGCGCGGCCGCGTAGCCCACCCCCCACCACGCATCGGCGTCGTTCCCGGCGGTCACGGCCGGCACGCCGTACTTGTCGCGGACGATCTTCACGCCCGCCCGTGGCCTCTCCGTCATCCCCGGCTGGCCGAACAGCGCCGGCTTCCACCTGAAGCTCTCGAACAGGGAGACCTGGTCGTACAGGTGGGGCGATCCCGCGCCGGTGGCGGCGTCGTTCACGAACCCGCTCTCGCCCGCAGGCATGACGGTCTCGGCGCGCTTGATCGAGCCAAGCGCTGCCGCGGGAGCCAGCGCCAGGAGCACCAGCGCGAGTGGCCAGCTTCTCCTCACCGCGTCGCAGCCTAGTCGCTGACCATGAGATTGTTGCGTCATGACGATCGAATACGGCGACTTCGACAGGGTGGACATCAGGGTCGGCACGATCACGGCGGTCGAGGACTTCCCGCGCGCGAGGAAGCCGTCCTACCGCCTGACCGTGGACTTCGGGCCGGAGATCGGGGAGCGCCAAACGAGCGCCCAGGTCACGACCTACGACAGGGACGAGCTGACCGGCATGCAGGTCGTCGCCGTCGTGAACTTCGAGCCGAAGAACATCGCGGGCTTCATGTCCGAGGTGCTCGTGCTCGGCGTGCCCGGGCCCGACGGCGAGGTGGTGCTGCTCACGCCCACGCGCGACGCGCCGGACGGCGGGCGGATGTTCTGATGCGAGACCGGCCCCTACTCCTATCCGGCCGACCGGCGCGGGTCGAATGCTCCGAATCGGCCAGCCGTGTTGAATTGCGCCTCGACGCCGCAGATAATCGGCCCGCTTGGAGCGACTGACCGTCAGCGAGTCCTCGGCAGCCGCCGCGGCGCCCCACGAGTCCGCGACCCCACCGGACGTGCGGCTCGTCGGGCTGAGGAAGGCATTCGGCGACGTCGCCGCTGTCGACGGCGTCGACCTCGAGATCGCGGCGGGCGAGTTCTTCACGCTGCTCGGGCCGTCGGGCTCGGGCAAGACCACCACGCTGCGGCTGATCGCGGGCTTCGAGCGCCCCGACGGGGGTCGCGTGGAGCTCGGCGGCGTCGACGTCTCCGGCCAGCCGCCGTACCAGCGCGACGTGAACACGGTCTTCCAGGACTACGCGCTGTTCCCGCACATGGACGTCGCGGACAACGTGGCGTACGGCCTGCGGGTCAAGAAGATCGCGAAGGCGGAGCGCGCCGAGCGCGTTGCCGACGCGCTGCGGATGGTGCAGCTCGAGGGCTTCGGCGAGCGCCGGCCGGTGCAGCTCTCGGGCGGGCAGCGCCAGCGCGTGGCGCTCGCCCGCGCGATCGTGAACCGGCCGCGCGTGCTGCTGCTCGACGAGCCGCTCGGGGCCCTCGACCTCAAGCTCCGCCAGCAGATGCAGCTGGAGCTCGGCCAGATCCAGGATCGCGTCGGAATCACGTTCGTGTACGTGACACACGACCAGGACGAGGCGCTGGCGATGAGCGACCGCATCGCGGTGTTCAACGACGGGCGGATCGAGCAGGTCGCGCCGCCGGCGGACCTCTACGAGCGTCCGGCCACACCGTTCGTCGCGGGCTTCGTCGGGACGTCGAACGTGATCGAGCGCGACGGCCGTCGCTTCACGCTCCGGCCGGAGAAGATCCGCCTCGCGGACCCGAACGAGCGCGTGCCCGACGGCTACGACAGCGCGCCCGGCACGATCCGCGACGTGGTCTATCTCGGCATGGTCACGCGCTATTTCGTCGAGCTCGACGACGGGGCGCGCGTGGTGGCCGTCGCGCAGAACCTCGAGACCTCTTCGCAGGACGCCCTGGAGCAGCGTGACCGAGCGGTCCGCGTCTGGTGGCGGCGGGACCACACGTTCAAGTTGGAATCACAGCAAGGAGGAGGGACATGAGCATTCTCGGATTCAGGCTGAGGCGCCTCTGGCGGCCGGCCATGATCTGTGTCGTGGCGCTGGGGAGCGTCGCGCTCGCGACCGCCGGATGCGGCGGCAGTAGCAACAAGTCGTCCGGCTCGAAGCTGCCGACCAAGATCGGCAAGGGCGAGGGCGCGCTGAACCTGATCGCCTGGGAGGGCTACACGAAGCCCGACTGGGTGAAGCCGTACGAGAGCCAGACCGGCTGCCAGGTGCACGCCAAGTTCGGCGGCAGCTCGGACGAGATGGTCACTCTGATGCGCCAGGGCGGCGGCGGTCAGTACGACATGGTGTCCGCCTCCGGTGACGCATCGCTGCGCCTGATCAAGGGCGGCGACGTGCAGCCGGTGAACGTCGACCTGATCCCCGACTGGCAGAACTTCATCCCGCAGCTCAAGTCGCCGCCGACCAACACGGTGGACGGCAAGCACTACGGCGTGTCGCTCCAGTGGGGCCCGAACGTCCTGATCTACGACCCGTCGAAGGTCAGCCCGGCGCCCACGAGCTGGTCGTCGGTCTACGACGGGAAGTACAAGGGCAAGCTCACGGTCCCGGACAACCCGATCCAGATCGCGGACGCGGCGCTGTACCTCTCGAAGACGCAGCCGGCGCTCGGGATCACCGATCCGTACGAGCTGAACCAGAAGCAGCTCGACGCGGCCGCGGCCCTCCTGACGAAGCAGAAGGGGGACGTGAAGAAGTACTGGGCGCTCGCGTCGGACGAGATCGACCTGTTCAAGAACGGCGACGTCGTGATCGGTGCGGGATGGCCGTACCAGACGATCACCCTCCAGGACGCGAAGGTGCCCGTGAAGGACCTGATCCCCAAGGAGGGCGCGACCGGCTGGCTCGACACATGGATGCTGTCCGCCAAGGCCAAGCACCCGAACTGCGCCTACCAGTGGATGAAGTACATCTCCACGCCGAAGGTGCAGGCACAGCAGGCGCTGTCGTTCGGCGAGACGCCCGCCAACACCAAGGCGTGCGCCGAGATGGACAAGCAGCAGAAGGGCGGATGCAAGCGGTACCACGCCGACGCCCCGGCGTCGTACTTCAACAGCATCAAGTTCTGGAAGACCCCCGTGGCCGACTGCGGCAACGGGAAGACGGACTGCACCGACTACACGGTGTGGCAGCAGAAGTGGCAGGAGATCAAGGGCTGACGCCCTGATGGCACCAGCCGAGGCCGCCGCGGCGGGCCGCCCCCCGGGGCTCGCCCGCCGCGGCTCGGCCGCGCTCTTCCGCCGCCCCTGGCTGCGCGGGGCCCTCACGCTCACGCCGCCGCTGGCGTGGTTCGTCCTCATCTACCTCGCGGCCCTCGTCGTGCTGTTCGTGTCCGCGTTCTGGACCGTCGACCCGTTCACCGGCGACATCGTCCACAACTGGACGCTCCAGAACTTCCGGACGCTGATCGACAGCGACACGTACCACTCGATCGCGCTGCGGACGATCGGGCTCGCTGCGGCAGTGACGATCACCGACGCGATCCTCGCGTTCCCGTTCGCGTACTACGCGGCCCGCCTCGCGCCGCGCCGGCTCCAGACGGTCCTGTTCGTGCTCGTGCTGCTACCGCTCTGGTCGAGCTACCTCGTGCGCGTCTACGCCTGGCGGCTGATCCTCGCGCACGACGGGGCGCTCAACTGGTCACTCGACAAGCTGGGCATCGGCAACCTCAACGTGGGCTACTCGAACTGGGCGATGTGGATCGTCTTCTCCTACATCTGGCTCCCGTTCATGATCATGCCGATCTGGGCCGCGATCGAGCGCGTCCCCGACTCGTACCTGGACGCCTCGGGCGACCTCGGCGCGCGCGGCTGGACGACCTTCCGCCGGGTGCTGTTCCCGCTCGCGCTGCCGGGCATCGCCGCCGGTTCGATCTTCACGTTCTCGCTGACGCTCGGCGACTACATCACGCCGCAGCTCGTGGGCGGCGCCAGCTCGGACTTCATCGGCAACGTCGTCTACCGCAGCGTCGGCGTGGCGAACAACGTCCCGTTCGCCGCCGCGTTCGCGACCGTGCCGCTGATCGTGATGGCGATCTACCTCGCGGTGGCGCGGCGGATGGGAGCGTTCGAGGCACTGTGAACGAGGGCCGCAGAACGCGGATCGCACTCGGCGCGTGGGTGGTCGCCGTGCTGCTCTTCCTGCTCGTCCCGATCGCGATCATCATCGTCTACGCGTTCAACTCGTCGAACGTGCAGGGCTGGCCCATCGACGGGCTGTCCACCAAGTGGTTCTCGAGGACGTTCAACGACCAGAGCATGCGCGACGCGCTCTGGCTGTCGGTCCGCGCGGCGCTCGTGGCCACCACCATCGCCGTGCTGCTCGGGTCGGCGGCCGCGTTCGGCGTGAGCCGCTTCCGCTTCTTCGGGCGCGAGGCGGTCTCCTTCCTGGTCGTGCTCCCGATCGCACTGCCGGGGATCATCACCGGGATGGCCCTGAACTCGTTCTTCACGTTCTGGGGCATCGACCTGACCTACTGGACGATCGTGGTCGGCCACGCCACGTTCTGCATCGTCATCGTCTACAACAACGTGCTGGCGCGGCTGCGGCGCAC
>JAXDHW010000050.1:0-3161 GCA_034664365.1 Thermoleophilaceae bacterium | reverse complement strand
CGCGGAAGCCCGACATCCAAGTCCTCATCGGCCACCGCGGTGAAATCCATTACCCCACCTGGCACGGGGCCGTCCCCCGGCTGTTCAGGCTTCCGCGGCCGGTACCTCCAAGCGCAAGATCTCGTCCAGCGCGGCGCGGCCGACCTCGAGCTGCTCGGGCGTAGGCTCGCGGGTGCCGACGGTGCGCTGGATCTCGTGACCGGGCCGTCGCAGGAGGCGCGCCAGCCGCGAGTCGGGGTGCCGCTCCGACCACGCGAAGACCTCGACCGCCACGGCCACGCTGCCGAGCGCCACCGCGCCCTCGGCGGCCGGGCCGCGCAGGCCGGCCCGCCGGACCGCGACGTTGCCCACGGCGGCGCTCGCGAGCATCGGGGCGACGAGGTTGGACCCGCAGCGCTCGTGCTCCTTCCCGGCGTCGGCGGCGTCCTCGCCCTGCTCGTAGCCGGCGATCGCCTTGTGCTCCACGCCGTGGTAGGAGGCGAGGTCGCCGCCGCGGAGCGCGAACAGCGCCGGGAACAGGCTCACCCCGGCGACCGCGAACTCGCGCGCGACGGTCCGCGGGCCCGCCGATCGCAGCGCCTGGCCGACCGCGGCTGCGCCCGCCATCGCGCCGATCGTGCGCCCGTCCTGCATCGGCAGCTGCGCCTCCGGGAGGGCGCGCTTGACGATCGGTATCACCGCGAACGCCTCGGCGAGCTTGGCCACGCCGCGGATGCCCGGCACGCGGCCGACGGCCTTGGGCGCCAGCTCCGGCTTGCGGCCCGAGGCGACCTTGACCTCCCCGCCGTCGGTTCGCACCGCGGCGGCCCAGTGGGTCGGCCCGTGGACCAGCAGTCCGTTGCGCAGCGCCATCCCGCCGAGGCGGATCTTCTCCGGTTCGCTCATCCGAGCACCTTAGGGGCGAGCTCCGCGAAGAAGCGCGTGGCCAGGGCGAGGTCCTCAACCGGGATGCGCTCGTCGACCCCGTGGAAGAGCGGGAACGCCTCGAACAGGTCCATCCGCCGGCGCGGGCAGAAGCCGTAGGCGACGCAGTCCGGGAACGCTTCGCGGAACCAGCGCGAGTCCGTGAACCCCGGCATGACCGTCGGGGTGATCGTGGCGTCGGGCTCCTCGCGCGCGAGGAACTCGCGGATCTGGTCCATCAGCGGGCTGTCGATCGGCGAGCGATTACCCACGACCTGCTCGTCGAAGTGGATCTCGTAGCCGTCGCCCCCGCCCAGCACCTCGTCGACGCGCTTGCGCGCGTGGTCGGCGCCGAGGCCCGGCGGCACGCGGCAGTCCACCTTGAGCGCCGCGTGCGCGGGGATCACGTTGATCTTCTCGGACGCGCGGACCATCGTGGGGGCGAGGGTGACCCCGAGCGTGGCCTCGAGCATCAGAGCCACGCGCGGGTCGCGCGCCTCGACGTCTGCGAGCGCCGCCTCCAGGTCCTCTCCGGCCTCGATGCCGAGCGCCTCGAGGAACGCGGCGGGCTCGGGCGAGAGCTCGAGCGCCGGGCGCCGCGTGGAGAGCGCCTCGATCAGCGGCGCGAGCTTGGCGAGGGCGTTGTCCCCGATCCGCGGCACCGAGGCGTGGCCGGCGCGGCCGGTGGTCGACAGCGTGAAGCGGAAGACGCCCTTCTCGGCCACCTCGACCATGTAGATCCGCCGACCCTCGAAGTCGAACGGGTCGCCACCGCCCTCGTTGACCACGAAGTCCGAGCGCACCTTGTCCGGGTGCTCCTCGCACAGCCACTTTGCGCCGTGCACGGCGCCCGCCTCCTCGTCGGCCGTCACGACCACGAGCAGCTCGCCCGACTCCGGCCGCCAACCCTCCTCCGCGAGCGCGGTGGCCGCCGCGATCTCGGCGGCCACCTGGCTCTTCATGTCGATCGCGCCGCGGCCCCACACGTAGCCGTCGCGCAGCTCGCCGGACCACGGGTCCACGCTCCAGTCGCCGGCGTCGGCGAGCACCGTGTCGACGTGGCCGAGGTAACAGAGCGTCGGGCCGTCGGAGCCGCCGCGGAGGCGCGCCACGAGGTTCGGACGCCCGGGCACAGCGGCGAGCAGCTCGCACTCGAAGCCCGCCTCCTCGAGCGTCGCGCGCAGGTAGCTCTGCGCCTCCTCCTCGTTGCCGGGAGGGTTGACTGTGTTGAAGCGGATCAGCCGCTGGAGCAGCTCGGTGGCTCGCCGCTCCAGTTCGGCTGAGTCAGGCACGGCTCCGCGAGTCTAATTGCGGCTCAGTGGCGGTGCCGCTTGGCCTTCAGCTTCGCGCGCGCGACCGGGCCGCGGCGCTCGCCCCGGTGCTGCGCCGAGACGAGCACAGTGCCGCGCGTTCGCGCGGCGAGATTGCCGAGCTTGACGGGCCGCGGCCTGCCGCGCACGAGGAAGAAGCGCTTGCGCCCATCGCTCAGTTGCACGCTGACGTTGTAGAGATCGGCGCCGCGCACGCGGCCGAAGGTCACGACCAGCTTGTGACCCTTGCGCTTGACCCGCAGGTGCCGCGGGCGCTTCGGCTTCACCGGGCGGTACCTGAACGTCGCGACGGCGACCTGGTCGCGCGGCAGTCCGTTCTGCTCGATGAACGCGACGATCCGGCGCTTGCCCGACGGGCCGGGTGCCGGCGTGAAGCGGATCCGCCCGCTCGCGGCCTTCGTGGTTCCGATCACGTGGTCCACGTGCTTGCCGATCTCACGGAACGTCACCTTCTGCCCGGCGAGCTTGTGCAGCGAGTAGCGGAGGACCTTGGTCGCCGACGAGCTGCGCGCGGCCTGGGTGCCGAGGTCGCCCTGCACGTTCGGGTCGGGCCGGGTGTGCGCCTCGCGGACACGCTTCACCCCCGCCGATCCCGGCCGCTCCTCGACCGTCCAGGTGCCCTTCTCCGGCTTGGCCAGGACGAAGTAGGTCACGTCCTGGCTCGGCGCGCGCGCCGCGATGGCGGTGTCGGTGCGGAGCGCGCCGCTGTCCGGAGCCTCCACCGTGCGCCCGCCGGGCCCCTTCAACGTGACCTTGGGCGCGTCGCCGTCGCCGTCGACCGCGACCGCCAGCGCCGCGTCGTCCGTGTCGACGTCGAAGGAGCGCTGGCCGCCCGCGGCCGCCGCGCGGACGGCCTGGATCGTGCGCCAGGGCCCGACGTCGCAACCGTCCGCCATGACCGTCGTGCGGGAGATGATCGCCGCAACC
>JAXDHW010000042.1:0-4809 GCA_034664365.1 Thermoleophilaceae bacterium | reverse complement strand
GCGAGTACTGGCCTCCGAAGTCCAACACCAGCACTTCCTGGGCGCGCGTCGCGCCGGCGCGTTCGTCAGCTGCCTTTGAGCCCGTCGCCTCGGCGAGCTTGGGGTTCACGCCACGGGGGCGCCCACAGGTCCCCCGCCGTTGTCCGCCGTGACCGCCTCCGGCGCCGCCGCGGCGGCGCGCGTGGCGCCCATGCCGATGCCCTGCTCGCGCTGGAGCTGCTTGCCCTCGCTCTGGAGCGCGGGCGCGACCATCACCTCGGCGCGGTGGAACGAGGGGATGTCCTCGTAGCCGCAGGTGGCCATCGACGTGCGCAGCGAGCCCATGAGATTGAACGTGCCGTCGTTCTCGTGGGCGGGGCCGAGCAGGATCTGCTCGAGCGACCCGTTCTGCGTGGTCTTGACGCGCGCGCCGCGCGGGAGCGACGGGTGGAACGTGGCCATTCCCCAGTGGAAGCCCTGGCCGGGCGCCTCATAGGCCCGCGCGAGCGGTGACCCGATCATCACGGCGTCGGCTCCGCAGGCGAACGCCTTGGACACGTCGCCCCCGTTGCGCATGCCGCCGTCGGCGATCACCTTGACGTACTCCCCGGTCTCGAGCATGTGCTGCGAGCGCGCCGCCTGGACGTCGGCGATCGCGGTGGCCTGGGGAACGCCGATGCCGAGCACGCCGCGCGTGGTGCAGGCCGCGCCCGGCCCGACGCCGACCAGCACCGCCACGGCGCCGGTGCGCATCAGGTGGAGCCCGGTGGAGTAGGAGGCGCAGCCGCCGACCACGACCGGGATCGGCACCTCGCGGATGAACTCCTTGAGGTTGAGCGGCTCGCTGGTGGTGGAAACGTGCTCCGCGGAGATCACGGTGCCCTGGATGACGAGGATGTCGAGCCCGGCGTCGAGCGCCGTCTCGTAGTACCTGGTGACCCGCTGCGGCGTGAGCGACGCCGCGCAGACGACGCCCTGCTCCTTGATCTCCTGCACGCGCCGGCCGACCAGATCCTCCTTGATCGGCTCCTGGTAGATGCGCTGCATCTCCGCCGTGGCCTGCTCGGGCGGCAGCTTGGCGATCCGCTCGAGCTGCTCCTCCGCGTCCTCGTAGCGGGTGAAGATGCCCTCGAGGTTGAGCACCCCGAGGCCGCCGAGCTTGCCCACGATGCCGGCGGTGGTGGGCGAGACCACGCCGTCCATGGCCGCGGCCAGCAGCGGGAGCTCGAAGCGGTACGGACCGAGGGTCCAGGTGATGTCGATGTCGTCGGGATCGCGCGTGCGGCGGCTCGGCACGATCGCGATGTCGTCGAAGCCGTATGCGCGGCGGCCCTTCTTGCCCCGACCGATCTCTACTTCCATGGCGGCATCCTAGGTTCGGAGGCGGACTGAAATGGACAGTAGCAGCGGCGATGCGCCCGCCGACCGGGGTGCGTCCCCGCTAATTGCGGGAACTACGTCAGCGCTTGCCGAGCGGGTGCGGATGCTTCCAGTGGCGGCCGTCGCGAGCGTGGTTCGGACCGCTCCCGGGCCGGAGCCGGCCCGCGCAGACGCCGCGCGCAGGGGACTTGGAGGGCGGCGGTGTGAGCTCGCGGACCACCCCGTCGAACCCGACCGCGAAGAGGTGGTCGGAGCGCCATCCGGGACCGCAGCCGAACTTGACCGCCGACGTGTTGCGCCAGCCGTTCGCGACGCCCCCCGCGATCACGCACGACTTGCCGGTCCGCGGATCGAGCCGGATGATCTCGCCGCTCCCGTTCGCGGCCAGGTACAGCACGCCGTCGCGGTCGATCGTCATGTCGTCGAGGCCCTTCGCCTCGCCGACCCGTGCGAGCACCTCGATCTTCGACGGGTCGGCGATCGGGATCCGCAGCACCGGCGAGTCGTGCTTGAAGGTCTGGTTCACGTAGACGTACTTCCGTGACGGGTCCACGGCCATGCCGTTCGAGTCGTCGGTCTGGGCCCACGCGCGCGGGTGGGTCGGGTTCGAGCGCGGCACCGCGTAGATCGCCGGCGGGCCGCCCGCGTCGCGGCTCGTGAGCGCGTCGCCGTTCGGCAGGAAGACGAGCCCGTTCGGCATCACGATGTTCTTCGCGTAGCCGGTGTGCCTGCGAGTGTGGAAGTCGTAGCGCTCGATCGTGCCGTCGGGCGTGTCGCTCGCCCCGCTCGCGATCGCGTCGCCCGTGTTGAAGAACAGGACGCCCTTCCTCACCCGGAGGCCGCCCGGGCTCGACACGTCGTCGACCAGGTGCGTCACCTTCCCGTCGCGCCCCAGGCGCGCGATCGCGTTCTGGTCCGACGCCGAGAGGATCAGACCGCCGAGCCCGTCGAACTCGATGTTCTCGAGGCTGCCGAGGCCGCTCGCCACGGTCTGGTCGTCCCAGCCCGCACACGGATCGGGGACCGGGGCGGCGGCGTGAGCGACCGGCGCCGCGAGGAGGCCCCCGAGCGCGGCCGCGAGCGCGATCGCGCGCCTCATCCGCCGGCGTGGAGCGCTCGCGCGGAGAGCTCCTCGACCCCGACCTGCTGGGTCAGGCGCTCGACCGCGGCGGGGTCGAGCACGCCGGCCCCGAAGTGCTGGACCGACTCCGCCCCGCAGGCGACCGCGAAGCGCACGCACTCCTCCGGCGGGCGCCCCGTGTAGCGCGAGGCGACGTAGCCGGCCAGGAACGCGTCGCCCGAGCCCACGCGCGACCGCGGGTCCACGATCCCGGGATCGACGCTGGCGCGGTAGAGGCGCCGGTCCTGCTCGTCGCCGACCAGAGCGATGCAGCCGGTGGGCAGCGTGAGGATCGCCTCGCGCGCACCGATGTCGACCACCTCGCCGACGGCGCCGGGAAGATCCTCGTCGTCCGCGAACTCGTGGCCCACGAGCTCCTCGGCCTCGTCCTGGTTCGGCGTGACCACCGTCGGCTCGGCACGCGTGCCGAGCCGCAGCGCCTCGCCCTCGGAGTCGAGGACGGTGGTGACGCCCGTACGGCGCAGCTCCTGGATGAGCCGGGCGTACAGCTCCGCCGGCACGCCACGCGGGAGGCTGCCCGAGAAGACGACCACGCCGGCGCCCTTCGCCAGGTACAGCAGCTTGTCGACGAACAGCTCGAGCTCCGCCTCGGTCACCTCCGGCCCGCGCTCGTTGATCTCGGTCTGCTCGTTGGTGGTGGGGTCGACCACGGCGGTCGACGTGCGCGACTCCTCCTGGATGCGCACGAAGTCGTTGAGGATCGCGTCCTCGGTGAGCTGCTCGATGATGCGCATCCCCGTGGGCCCGCCGGCGACGCCGGTCGCGATCACCGGCTGCCCGAGCGCCTTCAGCGCGCGTGCAACGTTCACGCCCTTGCCGCCCGCCATCGCCGTCTGCTCAACGGCGCGGTGGCGCCGTCCGAGCCGGAAGTTCGGCACCGCCAACGTCTTGTCGATCGCCGCGTTGAGCGTGACGGTGATGATCATCTGCCGCCCCTTCCCCCGATCAACCTGCGCAGCGGACCCAGCAGCCGGAGTCCCGCCAGGAGCACGACTCCGATCACCCCCAAGGCTAGCGTCGGACGGGTGTGTCCGGCCTCGATGGCGGTCTCCCTGAGCCAGCTCGATCCGGGGACCGGCTCGCCGGTGACGAGCGGAACGCTCGCGGCCGGCCGGCCATCGACCGCCACCGTCACCTTCCCGACCGTCGAGCCCGCCCGCAGCGGACCGGTGAGGTGCACCGGGAACGGCGTGCGCACGTAGGTGTGCACGCGCGCGCCGCGCGGGACGGTGAGCTGGATGTCGCTCGCCGCGTGCAGCGTCACGTGGACGCCGTCGAAGTAGTTGACCGGCACGAGGTAGATCGGCCTGACCGCGGAGACGACGTGCACCCTGGTGTAGCGCGACAGGCCGTAGCGGAGGAGCTTGAGCGTCTCCGAGTCGCGCGCGGCCTCGCTCGGCTCGCCCAGGACCACGCTGACGACCTGCGCGCCGGCGCGCCGGGCGGCGCCGACGAGGATGTAGCCCGCCCTGTTCGTGTGGCCGGTCTTGACGCCGTCCACGAACGGATACGAGCGCACCAGCAGGTTGCGGTTGAGCACCGTGCGCGGGTGCGCCCCGCTGGCGAGCCGCGCGCGTGGGAGGTCCACGATCCGTGCGAACGTCGGGTCGGCGAGCAGCCGCCGGGCGAGCGTGGCGAGGTCGCGCGCGGTGGAGTAGTTGTGCGGGTCGTCGAGGCCGACAGGGTTGGCGTAGCTCGTGTTGTGGAGGCCGAGCGCGCTCGCCTCCTGGTTCATGCGCTGCACGAACACGGCCTCCGAGCCGCCCACGCCCTCGGCGATCGTGGCAGCGGCGTCGTTGGCGCTCTCGAGGAGCAGCGCGCGCATGAGGTCGTGGACCGTCATGCGCTCGCCGGGCTCGAGCCCGAGCGTCGACTCGGCGGCCTGCGCCGCGTACGGCACGGCCGGCAGGACCTGGTCCGGCTTGGTGCTCCGTAGCGCGAGCAGCGCGGTCATCAGCTTGGTGGTGCTCGCGATCGGGCGGCGGCGGTCCGGACGCTTGGCGTATAGGACCGTGCCGGTCTCGGCGTCGACCACGATCGCGGCGGGCGCCCTGACCGACGGCGGTGCACCTGCCCTCGCCCCGGCCGCCGGGGCCGCGCCCGCCAGCGCGAGCAGGCCCGCGACGAGGGCTCCCGCCACGACTCGGGCGCGGACGCGGGAAGACGAGGTCACTACCTGAGTTTGATCCGCTGGCCCGATACCAAGGCCTGCGGGTCGAGGGTGGGGTTGAGCTCCTGGAGCTTCTCGACCGGCACGCCGGTCTTCTGGGCGATCGAGCCGAGGGTGTCGCCCGTCTTCACCACGTAGG
>JAXDHW010000017.1:0-3559 GCA_034664365.1 Thermoleophilaceae bacterium | reverse complement strand
GCAGTCTGCCAGAGGGCCCGGGATATCGTCCGCGACTTGCAAGACGCTCCGATCGGGACGCGAACGCTCACCGACGGCGGCCAGTCGCCGCTGGAGATCGCACATGCCGTGGCGGACTTCGTCGGCGCCGCGCAGCAGACCCTCGACCTCGCGCTCTACGACGTTCGGCTGCCCTCGCCCACGGGTGACGTGGTGGCGGACTCGCTGCGCGCGGCGGCGGCGCGCGGCGTCGCCGTCCGGATCGCGTTCAACGAGGACTATCGCCGCGAGGTTCCGGTCCCGCCCCCGCCGCGGACCGAGCCCGACCTGCTCGCCGCGTTGGGAGTCCCGATCAAGCCGATCCCCGGCGAGCCCGACCTGATGCACCACAAGTACATCGTCCGCGACGGCGGCGCGGTCTGGACCGGGTCCACGAACTGGACCGAGGACTCATGGTCGCGCGAGGAGAACGTGATCGTGACCGTCGAGTCGCCCGAGGTCGCCGCCGCGTACGCGCAGGACTTCACGGGGCTCTGGGACAGCGGCCGGGTGGCGGGCAGCGGCGACTTCGAGGTTCGGCCGGCCGGCGTGGGGGAGGCATCGGTGCGCGCCTGGTTCTGCCCCGGTCGCGGCGAGGCGTTGGCCCACCGCATAGCCGCCGCGATCGGCCGGGCGCGTACGCGTGTGCGGATCGCCTCGCCGGTGCTGACCTCGGGCCCGATTCTCGGCACCCTGGCCGAGGTGACCGGCGACGGTCGCGTGGACGTCGCCGGCGTGGTGGACGCGACTCAGATCGAGCGGGTCTACGAGCAGTGGGCGAAGAACGCGCGAGCGGCCTGGAAGCTGACGTCACTCGGCGCAGTCCTGAAGCGCGCGGAGTTCACCGGCAAGCAGTCCACCCCCTACCGGCCCGGCAGCGTTCACGACTACATGCACGCGAAGCTGACCGTGGCCGACGACGTGGTCTTCGTAGGGAGCTTCAACCTGTCGCATTCCGGCGAGCTCAACGCCGAGAACGTGCTCGAGATCGCCGACGCGCACCTGGCCGACGAGATGGCGGCCTTCATCGACGGGATCCGGTCGCGCTACCCGCCGGCGCCGCTGCCCTGAGGTCGCTTCCGCCGCCCCTGCACCACGCGCCGCGGCAGCGGCACCGGCGACAGCTTGTCGGCCACGGAGCCGGCGAACAGCCGTGGCTCGGCCTTCGCCACCAGGCGCGTGAGCTCCTCGCGGTCGGCCGCGGAGAGGTTGCTCGGGCGGCCGCGCCCGGCACGCATCAGCTCGACCAGCCGCCGCCGCTCCTGCGGCTCGAGCTTGCTCAGGTGGGTCCGGGCCAGGAGGACGATCTCGCCGATCGCGAGCAGCTTGAGGACTGGCAGCCGGCGCAGGCCCGGGATGCGACTTACGCCCTGGCTGAGTGCCCGAGTGACTCCGCCGCGTAGCACGAGACACGGTCTACCCGAGCTTCGCTAACGTAACTGACCGAATGGTCAGTTACGTGCCAGAACGCACAACCCGTGGCTGAGCGCGGGGCGCGCCCGCAGGTTCCCGAGTGGCGGCTGCGCACCCTGCGCGCCCTGCGCTCGATGTTCACGCCCCTGCTCCCGGACGACTACCTGGAGCTGATCAACCCGCTCTGGTCGACCCAGGAGCTCCGCGGTCGCGTCGAGCGCATCGAGCGCGAGACCGAGGACACGGCGACGATCGTGATCAAGCCCGGCTGGGAGTGGCCCGGGCACCAGCCCGGCCAGTACCTGCGCATCGGCGTGGTCGTGGACGGCGTGCACCACTGGCGCGCGTACTCGCTCACGTCCGACCCCGGGCGCCCCGACGGCTGCATCAGCATCACACCGAAGCTGGTCGAGTCCGGCAAGGTCTCGCCGTACTTCGTGCGCAAGGCGCGCGCCGGCGGGATCGTGCGCCTGGGGGGCGTCGAGGGCACGTTCGTGCTCCCGGACCCGCTCCCCGAGCGGTTCCTCTTCATCAGCGCCGGCAGCGGCATCACGCCGATCATGAGCATGCTTCGCGACCTCGCTCGCCGCGACGCCCTCGACGACGTCGTGCTCCTGCACTCCGCCCGCACCGCCGACGACGTGATCTTCGGCGACGAGCTGCGCCGCCTCGCTCGCGAGCACGACGGCTTCCACCTTCACGAGCAGCTGACGGGCGAGATGGGCCGGATGGGACCCGAGGACCTCGACGAGCTGTGCGCCGACTGGCGCGACCGCGAGGCGTTCATCAGCGGGCCCGCCGAGATGCTCGACGCCATGGACGAGCGCTGGGATCGCGAGGGGGACTGCGACCGCCTGCACATGGAGCGCTTCCAGCCGGTGATCGGCTCCGAGGACGCCCAGCACGGCGAGGGCGGCACCGTCCGGTTCATCGACAGCGACGTGGAGGCGACGAGCGACGGCTCGCAGCCGATCCTCGTGGCCGGCGAGGAGGCGGGAGCGACCCTGCCCTTCGGCTGCCGCATGGGCATCTGCCACACCTGCGTCGGCCGCCTCTGCTCCGGCCAGATCCGCGACCTCCGCACCGGAAAGGTCTCCGGCACGGAGGGCGAGATGGTGCGCACCTGCGTTAACGCCCCCGAGGGACCCGTCGAGATTGCGCTGTGACCCTGTGACCCCACCCGTGAGGAAGAGATGACCACGACGATGATCGAAAGCCCGCTCGCCCGCCTGACCCCGGAGCAGATCGAGGAGCTCGGCAAGGAGTTCGACGCGATCCACGACGAGGTGTTCGACGAGCTCGGCGACCGCGACCGGCTCTACATCACGAGCATGATCGAGATGCAGCGCAGGCTCGTCGTGCTCGGCCGCATCCTCCTGCTCGGCTCGCGCAACCGAGTCGCCTGGGTGGCCGGCACGGCCAGCCTCTCGGCGGCCAAGATCCTCGAGAACATGGAGATCGGCCACAACGTGATGCACGGTCAGTGGGACTGGATGAACGACCCGCAGATCAACTCGTCGACGTGGGACTGGGACTCCGCGTCAACGGCCGAGGCGTGGAAGCACTCCCACAACTACGTCCACCACACCTACACGAACATCCGCGGCAAGGACCGCGACCTCGGCTACGAGATCATGCGGATCGATCCGCACCAGAAGTGGCACCCCGTCTACCTGTTCCAGCCCTTCTACAACCTGCTGCTGGCGGCGCTGTTCGAGTGGGGCGTCGCCACTCACGACCTCGACTTCGAGGCGATCAAAACGGGCGAGAAGTCGAAGCAGCAGATCAGGCGCGAGCTGAAGGGCATGGCGCACAAGGGCCGCCTCCAGATCACCAAGGACTACATCGTCTTCCCGCTGCTCAGCGGGCTCGCCGCGACGGCGGTGGAGCTCGGGATCGCATCGCTTCGTGCCTCCCGCACCCGCAAGTCGCGGCGCCGGCGCGTGCTCGACGCGGCGATCCGCAGGGCCAGGCCGAAGGCCGCCACGGACGCCCGGGGCATCGTCCGGGAGCTCGTCGAGCGACGCTCTTTCCGGCGCCCTTTCAAGACGACGCTCACCGCGAACGCGACCGCGAACGTGGTGCGCAACGTCTGGGCCTACGCGATCATCTTCTGCGGCCACTTCCC
>JAXDHW010000014.1:0-3771 GCA_034664365.1 Thermoleophilaceae bacterium | reverse complement strand
AAGTGGATGGCGCGGATGCGCGACAAGCTCGAGGTCCCCGTGATGTGCGCGGTGGGCGCGGCGTTCGACTTCCACGCCGGCCGGATCTCGCAGGCGCCCGCCTGGATGCAGCGACGCGGCCTCGAGTGGACGTACCGCATCGCGCAGGAGCCGCGGCGCCTGCTCCCGCGCTACCTCTACTACAACCCGCGCTTCATGTCGGCCCTCGGGCGGCAGGTCGTGAAGGAGCGCCGCGGAGCGGTGCTGACTCCGGGGAGAGCCGGGCGCTAACCGCTCAGCCGTCCGGCATTAGAGAGAGTCGGTCGCGGGCGTAGCTCGGGCGCGTGCGGCGAAGGGCACCCGAGGGGGAATGTCGCCGCACCCGACCCGCCACGGCACCTCACAGCGCGGATAATCGAACAGCAATGCCGACGGAGCGCCAAAAAAGGCTGACGCTGGCCGCCGCCATCCTCGGCTCGGCGATCGTGTTCATCGACGGCACGGTCGTGAACGTCGCACTGCCGGCGATCCGCGACGACCTGCACGCCGGGCTCGCGACCCAGCAGTGGGTGATGGAGTCCTACCTGCTGATGCTCGGCTCGCTGATCCTGATCGGCGGCTCGCTCAGCGACCTGTTCGGGCGCCGGCGCGTGTTCACGATCGGGGTGGTGGGCTTCGGCGTCACCTCGGCGCTGTGCGCCGTTGCTCCGACGGCCGGGCTGCTGGTCGCCGCGCGCGGTCTCCAGGGACTCGCGGGCGCACTGCTCGTGCCGAGCGCGCTCGCCGTGATCATCGCCACCTTCCACGAGCAGGAGCGCGGCGCGGCGATCGGTTCGTGGACCGCGTGGGGCGGCGTGTCGACTCTGATCGGGCCGCTGCTCGGCGGGGTGCTGATCCAGGCCACGTCCTGGCGGCTCGTCTTCGCGATCTCACTCCTGCCGGTCGCAGCGGCGCTGTACCTGATCCGCCGCTACGTGCCGTCGGACCTGGATCAGACCGTGCACCGCCACGTGGACGTGCCGGGTGCGGTGCTGTGCGCGGTCGGGCTCGCCGGCCTGGTGCTGGCGCTGATCGAGCAGCCGGCGTATGGGTGGAGCAGCGCCCTCGTGTCGACCTCGCTCGTGGTGGGGGTGGCCGGACTGGTCATGTTCGTCCTGCAGGAGCGCCGCTCGCCCGACCCGATGCTCCCGCTCGGCCTGTTCCGGCGGCGCAACTTCGCCATCGGCAACCTCGCGACGCTGTCGGTCTACGCGGGGATCGGATCGGCCACGTTCTTCCTGCCGGTCTTCCTCCAGCAGGTCGCCGGCTACCGGCCTGTCGAGGCCGGGCTCGCGCTCCTGCCGGTCACGATCGTGATGTTCGTGCTGTCGAAGCGCTGGGGCGCGCTGGCCGACCGCCTGGGGCCGCGGTTCTTCATGGGCGCCGGCCCGATCGTGGCGGGCGGCGGGCTGCTGCTGCTGCTCCGCGCGGGGACGGACGCGCCCTACCTCGGCACCATCCTGCCGGCCATGCTCGTGTTCGGGCTCGGGCTGTCGCTGACCGTGGCGCCGCTCACGGCCGCCGTGCTGGCGGGGGTCGAGGACGAGCACGCCGGCGTGGCGTCGGGGGTGAACAACGCCGTGGCGCGCGTGGCGAGCCTGCTGGCCATCGCGGCGGTGGGCGCCGTGGTGGCGGCGCAGTTCGGGTCGACGCTGGACGAGACGCTGCGGACGGTCCCCGAAAGCGTGCGCTCGCGTCCGCTGACGGTGCCGGCGGGTCCGGCGCCGGTGCGCGCGGCAGCGCAGGACGCCTCGGTCGATGCGTTTCGGGCGGGGATCCTCGCGGCGGCGCTGCTCACCGCGTTGGGTGGCGCCGTGTCCGCGGTGGGGATCGTCAATCCGCGCCGGCGGGTCGAGGCGGCGGGGTGTCCGGGTGGGGCGGTGGTCGGCGCGAGCCGCTCCCTTGCGCACGCGTCTACAGCGACCAACTAGGGGAGCGCCCGCGGCCGTGATCTAGCCTTCGCGCATGGCGCGAGTGCTCGTCACGGGAGCCGCGGGGATGATCGGCGCGGCCGTGGTCCGGCGGCTGATCTCGGACCCCAATTGGGAGGTCCGCGTCTCCGATCAGCGCGACGCGCCCGCCTGGATGCGCGAGGCGTGCGAGACGCACACCGGCGACCTACGCGACGCCGACGAGGCGCGCTCGGCCGCGGCGGGCTGCACGCACGTGGTCCACCTGGCCGCGATCGTCGGCGGCATCGGCAACTTCCACCGCTACCCCCACACCCTGCTCGAGGCCAACACCGCGCTCTACAACGGCGTCTTCCGCGCCGCGCTCGAGCAGCGCGTGGAGCGGCTCGTGTACGTGTCGTCGTCGATGGTGTTCGAGCGCGCGACGGAGTTCCCCACCACCGAGGCGCACATCCGCGACACCGGGATCCCCGACTCGGCCTACGGCTTCTCGAAGCTCGCGGGCGAGCTCTACTGCCGCGCCCTCCACGACGAGCACGGCCTGCCGTTCACGATCTGCCGGCCCTTCAACGCCTACGGCCCCGGCGAGATGCCCGACGACGAGCCGGGCCTGGCGCACGCCGTCCCGGACCTGATCAAGAAGGTGCTCGACGGGCAGCGCCCCCTCCAGATCTTCGGGTCGGGAACCCAGACGCGCACGCTCACACACGTGGACGACATCGCCGAGGGGATCGTGAGCGCGATGTCGCACCCCGCCGGCGAGAACGAGGACTTCAACATCTCGGCGGGCGACGAGCTGACCGTGGAGGAGATCGCGCGGATCGTGTGGGACGCGTGCGGCGAGCCGCCCGAGGCGTTCCTCCTCGAGCGGATGCCGAGCTTCGAGGTCGACGTGCAGCGCCGCTGGCCGTCGGTCGACAAGGCGCGCGAGCTCATCGGGTTCGAGGCGCGGATCGGCGTGCGCGAGGGGATCGTGCAGACCGTCGAGTGGCTGCGCGACCAGCGCGCGGCGCCCGCCGGGGCGTGAGCGGCGAGCCGGGCGCCGCGTCCGGCTTCTACGACGCGTCCTACCGCCGCGCCGGCGAGCGCGAGGCCCGCTGGCGCGAGCTGGGCGCGCGCGGCAAGGCCGATCACGTGCAGGCGCTGGTGGGGACCCGGCCGGCCCGGCTCGTGGAGATCGGGTGCGGGGACGGCGCGCTGCTCGCCGAGCTCATGCGCCGCGACGCGGCCGGGAACCTGACCGGCTACGACGTCTCGGGCGAGGCCGTGCGCGCGGCGCGCCGGCGCGGTGTCCACGCGGACGCGTTCGACGGGATCCGCGTGCCGGCGCCCGACGACGCCTTCGACGTCGCGGTGCTCTCACACGTGCTCGAGCACGTGGCCGACCCGCCCGCGCTGTTGCGCGAGGCCGCGCGCCTGGCGCCGACCGTGGTGGTCGAGGTGCCGCTCGAGCGGAGCGTGTCGGGACAGCGCCCCTCGCGGCGCGAGCGATCGTCGGCGATCGGCCACCTCCAGTCGCTGGACCGCGAGGCGGTGAGGGGGCTGGTGACGGGGGCCGGGCTGCGAATCACCGATGAGCTCCTCGACCCGCTGCCGACCACGGTGCACCTCTTCGATGCCCGGACAGCGGCAGAACGGGCCGCCGCCCACGCGAAGAGCGGAATGAGGCGGACGATCTTCCGGGTCTCGCCCACGCTCGCCGCACGGCTGTTCACTCTGCACTACGCCTGCGTCTGCACACGCTCGTAGAGCGCCAGCAGCTCGCGCGCGTGGAGCTCCTGCGAGAACCGCTCGCGCGCCCGCTCGCGCAGCGCCCCGCCCTCCGCGCGCCGCAGCTCCGGGT
>JAXDHW010000340.1:0-2652 GCA_034664365.1 Thermoleophilaceae bacterium | reverse complement strand
GCAGGGTTGTGATCGAGAAGGCAAGAAGCGCAGCAAGGATCACGATCCCGCCTGCGATCAACCAGCGCTGGAGCGCGTGCCTGCTCGTAGCGGGACGGGGATCCGGCTGAACGCTGGGGGTCATAGTGATGCATCGTCCGGGCCGCGCGCGCGACCCATCCACCGATCGACCGGTCTTCCGGCCTAGCCGGTTGGTCCGGAGCCTGAGCGACGGTGGCCGGGCCCGCCGTGGTTGTGGCGATGGCGCCACTTGAGGAGCCCCTGGTTGCCGCCGAGCCTCGTCTTTCCGAACGGCGCCAGCCGCCTGAGCAGCACCCGCACCCCCGGAGCGGGCCGCCACGCGAGCCTGTAGCCGCGGTGGAGGGCCATGGTGAGCGCACCGCTCGGGTCGAGGTGCTCGGGGTCGCGATACACGGCCACGGCGCGCGGCCTGTCAGGCCCGGTGAGCATCAGCCGCATCAGCTGGAGGCCGCGGCGGGTGAGCAGGGGGCTGTGGTGCCAGAGGTACGGGTACGGAGTGCGGCGATCGGCCAGGTAGTAGATGTCGGCACGGGAGTCCACCACGTAGATCGTGTCCGCCGGCGTCGTGTGCGAGCGGACGAATGCCGCGACGCGCGTGTCGAGCTCGTAGTCGTTCTCGTACGCGACCGCCGCCTCGCGCGCCTCGGCCGGCTTCGTCTCCAGATCCACAAGCGTGCTCCCGACCGGTGCGACGGCCGCGCAGCACAGAGCCACCGCCAGGCGCCGGGAGCCCAATGCGGTGGCGCCGATACCGGCGAGCACCGCGAGCGGCGGAACGAGCTGCACGTAGTAGTGCGCCCAGAAGAGGCCGCCGACGTTGAACGCCACGAGCGCCGCGAGGAGCCAGGCCACGAGCAGCACGCGCTCGGTGCGCCGGCGCGCGGCGATCGCCAGGCCGACCAGGGCGATGGCGGCGAGCACGAGCACGTCCTGCCTCGCGGCGGGGAAGCTCGCATCGAAGAAGTCGGAGCGCGACCCATCGTGGAACTCGCTGCTGAGGCGAAAGGCGACGACGTCGGTCCAGTAGGTGCCGAAGCCAACCGAGAGGGCGTGCAGCAGGGCCGCGCCGATCGGTACGAGGGCGCCCGCGGCGACCACGGCCACCCCCCGGGCGCGCTCGCGGGTCGATGCCCCAGCCGCGTACGCCAGCGCGGTCGCGGCCACAAGCCCGTCGAAGCCGCCCTGCTTCATGAGCAGTGCGCCGCCGCCGAGCACGCCGGCGGCGAACAGCCAGGTCCAGCGACGCCCGCCGCGCCACCACGCCGTCGCGACGGCGACGGCGGCGGTGGCCGGCAAGGCCGCGGCGAGCTCTCCGTTGAGCGTGAAGCCCTCGATGTGCGGACCGGCGCCCACGACGGCGTAGATCGCCGCCGCGGCGATGCCCGTGATCGGCCCGCGCAGCATCCACCCGATGGCGCCGATCAGGAGCGTGATCGCCACCCCGATGAGAAGGGCGCCCAGCCGGATCGCCCACGGGTGGTCGGCGACCGTCACGATCGCCCGGTAGACGGAGAGCAGGCCCTGCGGCCGGTCGATCCAGATGCCTTCGTAGAGCCGTGCCCCGCGCGCCCACTCGCGGGCAACGTACGCGTATCCGCCCTCGTCGGGGCCGATGCCGGAGGCGATGAATGGCGCGCGCGCGAGCACCGCGAGGGCACCCGTGCCGCCCAGGGCGATGAGCGCTTGGCGGCGGGACATCGTGTCGCTTATAGCGCGGAAGCCGTTCGTCCCGCTCTAACGTATCGCGCGTGATCCGACGCTTGAAGCGGGCGGTGAAGCTCGTCCTGGAGACGCTGCCGATCGTCCCCGCGTGCCGGTGGCTGGCCGGGCGGCGGCTCGCGGCGGTCCCGATCGTGTTCTGCATAGACATCGAGCCCGAGAACCGGTCGGGGTGGGACGGACCGGAGCCCTGGCGAGGATTCGAGCGCGTCTCGCGCGAGCTCATCCCCCCGCTCCGCCGGCGGCTTGCCCAGCTCACGGGCGAGTCGGTTCCCGTCAACTGGGGCATCCGGATGGACGAGCAGATAGCGAGGAACTGGGGATCGCCGAGCTGGGGCGCGGAGAACTACCGCGAGGATCTCGACGCGCTGATCGACGAGGGCGACGCAATCGGGCTTCACGTGCATCCCTGGCGCTGGGACGACGAGTCGGGCGAGTGGACCGTCGATCACAGGCCGGAGTGGGCGGCGCGGTGCGTGAACGTCGGGCTCGACGCCTACGAGGAGGCGTTCGGGCGACCTGCCACGTCGGTCCGCGCCGGCGACGGCGCCATGAGCGGTGCGATGCTCGAGGTCCTGACCGCCCGTGGGGTCGTTGCGGACACGACCCTCGAGTACGGCCGGACGCAGTGGCTGCCCTTCCCGGAGGAGACGGTGTACGGCGCCCCGTTCGACTCCTGGCGCGTCTCGCCCGGGCCCTATCGCTCGAGCCCGACGGCGTTCCCCGCTCCCGATCCGTCGAGCGACGCCGACCCGATCCTGATGCCGCTCCTCGGCGGGCCGGCTCGTCGCGGCCGGTGGTCGGGCACCCTGGTGCTCGGGACGCACCCGACGTTCTTCGCGGTACGCCTGCTGGGCACCCTGTTGCGGCGCAAGCCACCCGTCCTCGTGTTCGCGGTGCGAGGCGACGCCC
>JAXDHW010000332.1:0-9295 GCA_034664365.1 Thermoleophilaceae bacterium | reverse complement strand
GCGGGCTGGGCCGCCGCGGCCGCGCTCTTCATGGCGTGGCTCCAGCCGTGGGAGGCGGTCGCCGTGCTCGCCACCGTCGGCGTGGTGGAGCTCGTCGGATGGCGGCGCGCGGGCCGGCCGGACCTGCGGCGCACGCTGGTGGCGGTCGGGCCGCTGGCGGCCGCCGGCGTCCTGCCGCTCGTCTACTACTGGTGGATGGCCAAGGTCGATCCCTCGTGGGGGATTGCCGACCGCGCCAACCGGGGCCGCGTGGGCAACTGGTCGTGGTACACGTGGCTGCTCACGCTGGCGCCGCTCGCCGTGCCCGCCGCGCTGGCGTACCGGCTGCCCGCGCGCGACTGGCAGTCGCTGGCCGTGCGGGTGCTCCCGCTCGCGATGGTCGGGGAGTACTTCGTGATCTCGGTCACGGGCGCCGGAACGTTCCCCTTCCACAGCGTGCAGGGGATCACGCTGCCGCTGGCGGTGCTCGCGGTGACAGGGCTCGCGGCGTGGCGTCCCCGCCTCGCGACCGTGTCGCCGGCGGCGGCGCTCGGCGCGCTGGCGCTGCTCGCCGCGCCGGGGATCGCGTGGAAGCTCGACAACATCCGCAACGAGGTGCACCGCGGTGGGCAGCCGTACCTCCTGCACGACGGCGAGGTGGCGGCGCTCGACTGGCTCGAGCACGCCGCCCCGCCCGGGGCCGTGATGGCCCCGATCTACTCGGGGCTCGTCGTGCCGTATCGCACGGGGCGGGAGAGCTGGGTGGGCGAGGTCTCGTGGACGCCGGACTTCGACCGCCGCCGCGCGCAGGCCGAGGCGCTCTTCGCGGGACGCATGCCGCCGGCCGGTGCGGTCGCCCTCGTGCGCTCGTCGGGCGTGCGCTTCCTGTTCGCCGACTGCCTCGAGCGGGCCAACCTCGCGCCGCTGCTGCGCGGAGAGCTCGCCGCCGTGCGCCGGTTCGGGTGCGCCACCGTCTACGAGCTGCGCCGGCACGCATGAGCGGCGGTCAGACCCGGCGCTTCGGCCTCGACCGCTTCGAGGCCTGGTCGCTGGTCGCGCTCACCGGCGTCGCGCTCGCGTTCCTGGTGCCGCTCCTCACCCGCGGCCGGCCGCTGTCCGGCTCCGACGGCCTCTACCCCGCGGACCAGCTCCAGTACCTCGCGTGGATCCGCGAGGCGGCGCACCACGGCCTGATCGGCAACCGCTTCGACCTCGCTCCCGGCGACCGCCCGTTCCTCCACCCGGGGTACCTCCTCTCGGGCGTGGTGCAGCGGGTGACGGGGATCTCGCTTCCACTCTCGTACCTCCTCTGGAAGCCGGTGGCGGTGGTGGTCACGTTCGCGGGCGCGCTCGCCTACGTGCGACGGCTCCTGCCGGCGGGCGCGCTGCGGCGGATCGCCCTCGCGGTCGCCCTGTTCGCGGTCATGCCCGCCGCGGCCGTCGTCGCCTGGACCGGCTGGGGCGGCAAGCCGCGCCAGTACACCTTCGACTTCATCTCCGGGGAGATGTGGTCCGGCCAGTACCTGTGGGGCTACCTGATGACGGCGATCGCCGTCTTCCTGATGCCGCTGGTGCTGCTGGCGGTAGAGCGCTGGCGCGACGGCGGCGGCGACCGCCTCCTGTGGCTCGCGGCGGCGGGCGCGCTGGTCGTCACGTGGCTCCAGCCGTGGCAGGGGGCAACGCTCGCCGTGATCGTTGTCGTGGTCGAGGCGATCCGCCTCGCCCGCTCGCGCGAGCGGCCGCCCTGGCGGCTGGCGGCCGTTCCCGTCGCGGCCGCGCTGCCGGCGATCTACTACGCGGTGCTCGGCGCCACCGATCACGCCTGGAAGCTGGCCGCGAATGCCAACGCGGCGGGCTCGCAGCCCACCTGGAGCTGGCCGTGGTGGGCGATTGCGCTCACGGTGCTGCCGCTCGCCGCGCCCGCGGCCCTCGCCTACCGGCTCCCGGCCCGCAGCTGGCAGGAACTGGCGGTGCGCGTGTGGCCGTTCGCCGCGCTCGCCGTCTACCTCCAGCCCGGCGGCACGTTCCCGTACCACGCCTTCCAGGGGCTGACGCTCCCGCTCGCGGTGCTCGCCGTGCAGGGCGTGGCCAGCCTGCGCGGCCGCCCCGGCCCCGCGCTCGTGGCGCTCGCGCTCGCGCTCCTGGTGCTGCCCGGCTTCGCGCACAAGCTCCAGCTTGCGCGCAACAACGTCCACGCGGGGGCGGACCCTTACTTCATCGTCCGCGACGAGCACCGCGCGCTCGACTGGCTCGAGCGCGACCCGCGCCCCGGCGGGGTGCTCGCGCCCACGTACTCGGGCTTCTTCATCCCGTACACCACCGGCCGCGAGACGTACGTCGGCGCGCTCTCGTGGTCGCCCAACTACCGCCGCCGTCACCGGCTCGCCGACGCCCTGTTCGCCGGGCGCCTCGCCGGCTCCCCGGCGCGCGCGTTCGTGCTCTCCACGCACGCGCGCTTCCTGTTCGCCGACTGCCGCGGCCTCCGCGACCTCACGCCCGAGCTGCGCGGCATGCTCGAGTCCGTGCGGCGCTTCGGCTGCGCGACCGTGTACGTCCTCCGCGCGCGCCCGGACAGCGCGCGGGCCGCGGGCCGGCCTGACGCGTGAGCCGGCTCGAGCGGCTCCCGCGCTGGGCGCTGCCGGTCCTGCTGTTCGCCGTGGCCGCGCTGCTCTCGGGGGTGACCGTGCTCAACGGCATCCAGCCCAACGACGAGGGGCTGATGCTCCAGGCGGCGCGGCGGATCGCCGCCGGCCAGGTGCCCTACAGCGACTTCTGGTGGTACTACCCGCCCGGCCAGCCGTACCTCCTCGGCGGCCTGTGGAAGCTGTTCGGGCCGTCGCTGCTCGAGTGGCGCGTGGTCCGGGTGCTGAGCGACGCGACCGTGGCCGTGCTCGCGTACGAGCTGGCGCGGCGGCGCGCCGGGGTTCCGCTCGCCCTGGCGGCGTGGCTCGCCGCCGCCTGCGCGATGGCGTTCCCGACCGGTCCGCACCCGTTCCCGATCGCGCTGGCGCTCGCGCTCGGGGCACTGCTCTCCTTCGAGCGCCGGCCGCTCCTCGCGGGCGTGCTTGCCGGCGCGTGCGCCGCGTGGCGGATCGAGTTCGCCGGCTATCTCGCCGTGGCAGTGGCGCTCGCCCACCTGCTCGCCGTCGACCCCCTTCGCGAGCGGCTGCGGCGGGTCGCGCGCTTCGCCGCCGGCGCGGTCGTCGCGGCGGTCGTGCTGTTCGGGCCGGTCGTGGCGGCCGCCGGCCTGAGCCGCTCGTGGGAGATGCTCGTCCGCTACCCCCTCGTGGACTTCCAGAAGTACCAGTCGCTCCCGTTCCCGTACCGGTTCCAGGGCACCGTGGACGTCGAGCGGGTCGTCCACTTCTACCTCCCGCTGGCGCTCCTCGTGGGGCTCGCGGGGTCGCTCGCCTGGCTCGCCGCGCGCTTCCGGCGCGACGACGCGGCCCCCGTGGCCGTGGGGGTCTTCGCCATCGGGATGGCGCACTACCTGCTGGTGCGTACCGACCTCTTCCACACGGCGCCGCTGGCGGTGCTGGTCGCGGTGCTCGCGGCGTGGGCCATTGCCGACGTGTCGGCCAAGCGCCGCGCGGCCGCCGGTCGCGGGCCGGCCCTCCGCCGCCTGGTCGCCGCCGCCGGCGCCGCCGGCGCGGCGCTCGGCCTCGCCTGGGCGCTGGCGGAGGGCATCGATCGCAGGGTGCTCGGGTTGGAGGAGCACACCGTGGCGCTTCACCTCCCCATAGCCGACGGCGTGCGCACGCGGCCACTACGCGCGGCCGCGCTGACCCGCGCCGTGAACTACGTCCGCCGCCGGGTCCCACCGGGGCAGCCGATCTACGTGACCGGCGCCCGCGCCGACCTCGTCACGTCCGGCAACCCGCTCTTCTACGTGCTCGCCGGCCGGCGCAACGCGACGCGTTACGACATCGCCGCGCCGGGGGTCGTCACGTCCGCTCCGGTGCAGCGCGAGATCGTCCGCGACCTGCGCCGCGCGCGCCCGCGCCTGATCCTGCGCTGGACCGCCCCGGTCACCGCGCTGCCCGAGCCCAACCGCGCCGGGCGATCGAGCGGGGTCCGGATCCTCGACGACTACCTGTCGCGCGAGTACCACCTCGAGCGTCAGTTCGGTTACTACAGCCTGCTGGCACCGGGCTAGAGTCGAAGCGAATGCGCAGGTACGCCTGGATCCTGGCCCTCCTGGCGGCGCTGCTGGCCGTCGCCAACGCTGATGCGTTCGCCGCGCGCAGCGTGCCGCGCGGCTTCTACGGCGTGAACTGGGACCGCACCATCAAGGACCACTCGGGTCCCCCGACCAAGTGGGGTGAGTGGGCGCGGATGCAGAAGGTCGGCGTCGAGTCGAGCCGCACGAGCTTCGAGTGGGGGCTGGCGCAGCCCAAGAAGGGTGGGCCGATCGACTTCCAACGGACGGACAACTTCGTGTGGCTGGCGACCTCGCACGACATCTCCCTGCTCCCCACGATCGTCGTCGCCCCCCAGTGGGCACGACAGGGCAAGGGCACCTACTCGCCGCCGTCGGCCCGCCACGCGTACGCCAAGTACCTCACGGCGCTGATCGAGCGCTACGGCCCCAAGGGCACGTTCTGGCCGGAGCACCCGGAGCTCACCAAGCGCCCGATCCGGGACTGGCAGATCTGGAACGAGCCGAACCTCTACTACTACTGGCCGGTGAAGGGGGACTGGGCGCCCGGCTACGGCAAGCTGCTGCGCACGTCGCACAAGGCGATCAAGGCCGCCGATCCCGGCGCCAGGGTCGTGCTCGCCGGGCTCACCAACAAGTCGTGGGCGGGGCTCGAGCGCCTGTACACCAAGGGCCACGCCAAGGGCAGCTTCGAGGTCGCGGCCGTCCACCCGTTCACCGTCAGGCACGACGGCGTCGTGGAGATCGTGCGCCGCTTCCGCAAGGTGATGGCGAAGCACGGCGACGGGCACATGCCGCTCTGGGCGACCGAGGTGGGGCTGCCGGCCGCGCGCGGCCGGGATGCCGACAAGACCAGCCTCGAGACGACCAACAAGGGCATGGCGAGCTTCCTGACTCGGACCTACTCCTCGCTGGCCGGGGCCCGCGGCCACCTCGCGACAAGGGTCGATCGCGCCTACTGGTACACGTGGGCATCGGGCTACCGGACGAAGGACCCGTGGGACTACGCGGGCCTGCTCCGCCACAACCACTACACCTACAGCGAGTCGATGACTCCGATGCCGGCGCTCGACGCGTACCAGAAGAGCGCGCTGAGGGCCGAGGGCCGCTAGGCCAGCGTCTCGGAGGTGCCGATCGGGTCGCCCTCGTCGTCGGGCCCGAGCTCCACCTCCTCCGGGTGGTGGGCCACGCGGAACGCCAGCACCACCATCAGCACCGCGAGCACGCCGTTCACCACCATCAGGCCGATCGCGATCTTGACGAGGTCGGCGCCTATCGCCACCACCACGATCGGCTGGACGATCGCGGCCACGGCGAGGACGCCGATGAAGCGCCAGCGGTGAAGCGCGAGGTGGTACTGCACCGCGAGGTAGCTGCAGGCGAGCATCGTGAGCGCCACGCCGAGCCAGGGCAGCGGGTCGGCGCCGCTCCCGAACTTGTGCCCGAAGGCGATCTTCATCAGCTGCTTCCCTGCGACGGCGAAGATCAGGACCATCGGCACGCCCACGAGCGCCACCAGCCCGAGGGTGCTGGCTAGTACGCCGTCGGCACGCTGGCGCAGCCGCGCGCGGCGTGCCGCCTCCGGCACGAGGAACAGCCCCAGGCCGACCGCGATCCACATGATCGCCTTCGCCGCGACGGCCGCCGCGGCGTAGGAGCCCGCCTGCTTGCCGGTGGCCACGTGCTTGACGATGATCACGTTGCCGTCCTGCATCCACGCGACGAGGGCGAGGGCGGCCACCGGGCCGCCGGCGCGGACCAGCAGGCGGCGCAGCGTGTGGTCGCCCGCGGGCGCCGTGGGTAGGAGGCGCCCGACCGGGACGATCAGCGCGAGCGCCACTGCCGCGAGCGCGAGCGGCGTGCCGAGGAACGCGCCCGTCACGTCGGCCGGTCCGACCAGCGCGATCGCGAACGCGAAGCGCGCGACCTGCTCGCCGATCCAGCTGGCGCCCACAGCGCGGTAGCGGTGGAAGCCCTGAAGGGCGCCGCGCTGGATCGACACGATCAGCCACAGGCAGCCGCTCGGGAGCGTGGCAGCGGCGCCCCACGGCACGTCGTCGACGCCGATGATCGTCGCGAGCAGGTCGCGCCCGAGCACCGACACGGCAGCGGCCACGACAGTCACGACGACGAGACGCTCGAGCCAGCGCCGCACGCCGGCACCCGCGCTCGGGTCGCCCGCGGCGAACGCGGCGCTCACCTCGCGGGCCACGGTCGTCTGGACCGCGGACCCCGGGACCATCAGGATGATGTAGGTCGAGATCAGCGCGGACATCGACCCGTAGCCGGTCTGCCCGAGCTTGCGCGCGAAGACCACGGTGAACAGCAGCGCGAGCACGTTGCCGACCATCACCGCACCGGCCATCCCGGCTGCCCTGCCGGTGTCCGAGCGCAGGACCTCGCTTATGCGGGCACGGCTGGGCAAGGCGGGTGGAGCCTAGCGCCAGCTTCCGTGCCGCCGTCCCGATTTGGCGGCCTTGTGCGCCGTTATCCTGGCCCGCCATGCAGGAGCGCGCGCTCGCCGAGCGCCTGATCACGTACGACACCTCCCAGATCGACGGGATCAAGGCGGCGGCCGGCTTCGTCAAGGGCTGGCTCGAGTCCCACGAGATCGAGGTGAAGGACGGGACCGCCCACGACCTCCCGGTCCTCGCCGCGACGGTCGGCGCGGCGGATGGGCCGACGGTCGTGCTGCACGGCCACATCGACGTCGTCCCAGGCCGGGAGGCGCAGTTCGAGCCGCGCGTCGAGGGCGACCGCCTGATCGGGCGTGGCGCCTACGACATGAAGGGCGGCCTCGCCGGGATGATGTGCGCGCTCCGCGACCTGGCGGCCCAGAACGACGTCCGCGTGCACTTCGTGTGCGTCTCCGACGAGGAGTCGGACGAGCCGTGGGAGGACCGCGGCACGGACTACGTGGTGGCAAGGGGCTACGTCGGCGACTTCGCGATCACCGGGGAGCCCACCGACCTGCGCATCGGAGTTCAGTCGAAGGGCGTGCTCGCGCTGCGCCTCGCGGTCGCCGGCACGTCCGCCCACGGGTCCACGCCGTGGCTCGGCGACAACGCCATCCTCAAGGCGGTCGACGCGTTCCGCAGCATCCAGGCGATGCCGTTCGCCCGCGAGGCGTCCGAGCTGTTCGACCGGCCGTCGATCAGTCTCGGCCGGATCATGGGCGGCGACCGCATCAACAAGGTGCCCGACCTCTGTGCGGCCGACGTGGACATCCGCTACCTGCCGGGTCAGGACCCCGACGCCATCCTCGCCGCGATCGCCGAGCTCCCGGACGTGTCGGTCGACGTGGTGTTCCGCCGCGCGCCGGCGATCGTCGCGCGCGACAACCCGCATGTCCACGCGCTCGCGGCCACGGTGTCGCGCTGGACGCCCGAGGACCGGATCTCGATCGGCCGCGACGGCGCCTCCGACGCCAACAGCTTCCTGGACGCGGGCACGCCCGCGGTGGAGTTCGGCCCCGTCGGCGGTGGCCACCACGGCCCCGACGAGTGGGTGTCGGTCGAGTCGCTGGCGCACTACCGCGAGGCGCTCGTGGACTTCGTCACCTCGCTGCCGCAGGCGCTCGGGAAGGGCCATCTCCGAATTGCTTGAGGAGCGCTCCGCGATCTGGAAGCGGCTGCTCGTGGGGGCTCTGCTCGTGGTGCTCGCGTCGGCCTCGGCCACCGGCGTCGCGGCGTTCCACGAGATCGACAAGGTGGTCAACGCCTTCCAGCACGGCCACACGATCCAGCTCCCCAACGAGCTCGCCCAGGCCGACAACGGCAAGCCGCAGACGATGCTCCTGATCGGCGCCGACCAGCGCGCCCCCGGTGCGGCCGACTTCAACTCGGGCGCGCGCTCGGACACGATGATGCTCGTGCGGCTCGACCCGTCGAAGCGGGCGACCTCCCTCATGTCGCTGCCGCGCGACCTCAAGGTGAGGATCCCCGGTCACGGGACCGACAAGCTCAACGCGGCGTACGCGGAGGGCGGGGTCAAGCTCACGGTCAAGACGATCAAGCTGCTCACCGGCCTGCGGATCAACCACGTGGTGAACATCGACTTCCGTGGCTTCCGCAAGGCGATCAACGCGCTCCACTGCGTCTACGTGGACATCGACCGCCGCTACTACAACCAGAGCGGCGGCTACGCGAAGATCGACATTCAGCCCGGCTACCAGGAGATCTGCGGCGAGACGGCGCTCGACTACGTGCGCTACCGCCACACCGACAACGACATCGTCAGGGCGGCGCGCCAGCAGGACTTCCTCCGCCAGATGAAGCAGCAGATCGGCGTCAGTCGCCTGATCGCGCGGCGCGACAAGCTGATCAAGATCTTCGGCAAGTACACGCAGTCGGACATCGGCTCGCGCACCGCCGTGCTGCGCCTGCTCAACCTCGTGATCGGGTCGGCCTCGCACCCGATCCAGGAGATCCACTTCAGCGCGCATCTCGGCGCGAGCTACGTCACCGCGTCGAGCGCGGAGGTGCACAAGCTCGCGGAGGAGTTCCTCGGCGTCCCGGCCCGGACCCCCCGGCACGGGAGCAGCTCGAGCAAGCGCCACGCACGCTCGAAGTCGAAGCGCAAGCGCCCGAGCGGCCTCTCGGACGTCTCGTCGATGGGCCGGCAGGTGGCGCTGCAGCTCGTGAGCGCCGGTTCCCGCACGATCCGGCTCTGGTACCCCTCGCACCTGCCGCCGGGCGCGACGTTCCTCACGCCGCCGCGCGCGTACACGATCAAGTCGATCCATCACCAGCGCTTCCAGGCCTACCGCATGGTCATCCCCACCGGCAAGATCGGCGAGTACCTCGGCTTCCAGGGAACCACCTGGAAGAACCCGCCGATCCTGAGGGCGCCCACGAGCACGCGCAAGATCGGCCACCGCACGTTCCGCATCTACCGCGACGGGGCGCGCACGCGAATCGTCGCGTGGCAGTCCGATGGCGCGGTCTACTGGGTCGCCAACACGCTCTCGGAGTCGTTCTCGGAGCGCACGCTGCTGTCGATCGCGCACGCCGCGCGCCCGCTCGGGTAGGGCGGGCGGCGGCGCTGAAGCTAGGCTCCCCCGATGCCTGACCGCGAGCCGATCGGCGTCATAGGCGCGGGCTGGGTCGGCCTCGTCACGGCCGCCTGCTTCGCCGAGCTGGGACACGAGGTACACGT
>JAXDHW010000229.1:0-17119 GCA_034664365.1 Thermoleophilaceae bacterium | reverse complement strand
GGGGTGTTCATCGACGTCGAGATCGACGACTCGATCCGCGACGACGCCGAGCTGGCGAAGAAGCTCGAGGAGGCCTGTCCGGTCGACATCTTCGCCGCGCGCGACGGCCGCGTGGACGTGGTTGAGGAGAACCTCGACGAGTGCGTGCTGTGCGAGCTCTGCGTGCGGGCCGCGCCGGCCGGCAAGCTGCGCGTGCGCAAGCTGTACGACGGAACCGCGCTCGAGGCCTCATAGGGCTCCGGCCGCGGCGGCTCGGACATCGAGTTCGCACTTGACGGTCACTATGACCGTCAAGTGCGCACTCGTCTCTCGGGGAAGGCTCGTCCCCCTCGTTGATTCCGTTTTTCACGGGCCGACCTCGCCTCTAGGGTTCCGCGCGTGCCGGACCCCGGATCACCCCCCGCCGTCCTGCTCGGCGGCGAGGCCATCGCCGTGTCCGCCTGCCGCAGTCTCGGCTGGGCCGGGGTCCGCGTCCACGCGCTCGGCGACGCCCGCGACCCGGTGCGGAAGTCCCGCTGGTGCCACGAGTTCGTGGCGACGGGGACGAAGGAGGGCGTTATCGAGCGCTACCTCGAGTGGCTCGAGCGCGACGGACCGCGCGGCGCGGTGATCCTCCCCTGCGACGACTACGGCGTGGAGATGATCGCCCGCAACCGCGGCCGGCTGCGCGACTGGGGCTACCTCCCGGTGGAGGGCGACGACGACGTGATGCTCGCGATGCTCGACAAGGAGCGCACCTACGAGCTCGCGCGCGCCGCCGGCGTCGCCACGCCGCGCTCGGCCACCGTGCGAAGCGCGGACGACGCGCTCTCGGCGGCCGCCGGCTTCGAGCTGCCCGTCGGACTCAAGCCGCTCCAGTCGCACGAGTGGGCCAAGCACCGCTCGGAGAAGTTCATCGTGGCCGCCACCGAGGACGAGCTGCGCGAGGTGTCGGCATGGGCGTTCGGCCCGGGGGTTCCGATGCTCATGACCGAGGTGGTCCCCGGACCGGAGACCGAGCTCTGCACGTACTTCACGTACGTCGACCGCGCCGGCGAGCCCGTCTTCGACTACACCAAGTCGAAGATCCGTCAGTGGCCCAAGCGCTCCGGCCTCACGTGCTACCAGGTGAGCGACCGCCGCGAGAGCGTGATCGAGGCCGGGCGGCGGCTCGTGCAGGGGATCGGCCTGCGCGGGGTGGCGGTCCCGGAGTTCAAGCACGACCCGCGCGACGGCGACTGGAAGCTGATCGAGTGCAACCACCGCTTCACGGGCTCGCTCGACCTCACGCGCCACTGCGGGATCGACATGACGCGGATCGCATACGACGCCACGGTCGGGCGGCCGCTCGAGCGCCCCGCCGGCTACCGCACCGGCGTGACCCAGTGGAACCCGATCGAGGACGTCCGGGCGCTGATCGACTATCGGCGCGACGGCGAGCTGACCGTGCCCCGGTGGGTGCGCAGCGTCGCCCGCCGGCAGCACTTCCCGATGATGCGCGCTGACGACCCGATGCCTACCGTGGCGAGCCTCGGCACCAAGCTCGGCCGAGCCGCCCGGAAGCTCGCGCGCAAGCGCTGACCGTGGCCGACCAGTCCGCCCGCCCGAGCGGCGCCGCGCGCAACACCCTCTTCGCCTTCCTCACGCAGATGACGACCGCCGCGTTCACCGGCGCGCTCACGCTCTATCTCGTCCGCGCACTCGGGCCGCGCGAGTTCGGGCTCCTCTCGCTCGCGATCAGCGTCGGCGCGCTGCTGTTCCTGCCGTCGGACTTCGGGATCTCGGGCTCCGCGGCGCGCTTCATCGCGGAGCGGCGCGACGACCGGTCGGCCGTGGCCGATCTGATGTCGGACGCGCTGCGCGTGAAGCTGGTGATCAGCGGCGCCGTGAGCGCACTGCTGATCGCGACGGCCTCGCTGATCGCCGACGCCTACGGCCAACCCGCGCTCGCGTGGCCGATCCGCTGGGTCGCGATCGCCGTGCTCGGGCAGAGCATCGTCGCCTTCTATCGCTACGCGTTCATCGCGCAGCGCGACATCGCCCGCGGGTTCCGGATCATCCTCGCCGAGTCGTCGGTGGAGGCGGGAGCGAGCGTGCTGCTGGTCATCGGAGTCGGCGGCGCGTCGGCGGCGGCCGCGGGTCGCGCCGTCGGCTACGCGGCCGGGGTCATCGCCGCCCTCGTCGTGACCTACCGGGCGATCGGCCCGCGCGCGTTCCGGCGCGCCCACGGCCTCGGCGACGCCCGGCGGCGGCTCGCGCGTTACGCCGGCGCGCTGTTCGCGATCGACGCGTCGTTCACCGCGGCCGTCCAGGCCTCGCCGCTCCTGATCGGCGCGTTCCTGAGCCCGACCGCCGTCGGCCTCTTCCAGGCACCCGCGCGGCTGATCGTGTTCCTCCAGTACGTGGGGACGTCGGTGGCCAACGGCGTCGCCCCCGGGCTCGCGGCGAGGGAGGGACACGAGCGCGACGCCTCGACGTTCGCCCGCGCCTTCCGCTACCTGATCGTCTACCAGGCCGTGCTGGTGGCGCCCGTGGTCGTCTGGGCCGAGCCGATCACACGCCTGCTGCTCGGCTCGGGGTACGGGCGCTCGGCCGACGTGCTGCGCGCGCTGGCGCCGTACATCTACATGTCGGGACTGGCGGCGCTGGCCGCCGGCGGCGTCAACTACCTCGGCGAGGCGCGGCGGCGCGTGCCGCTCGCCCTGCTCGACCTCGTCCTGGCCGTCGGCCTGACAGCCGTGTTCGTACCCACCATCGGACTGCTGGGTGCGGCATACGCGTCCGACATCGGCTCGCTGTTCTACGTACCGCTCCACCTCTGGATCGCGCGCAGGTTCATCCACCTGCCGCTGCGGCCGCTGGTCCTCTCCATGGTGCGCGGGCTGCTCGCGGCCGCAGCGATGGCCGGCGTGCTGCTCGCCTTCGGCACGCACCACCTGTCGGTTCTCGACTGGATTGCGGGCGGAGTGCTCGGTCTGGGGGCGTTCGTGGCGACGCTGCTGCTCACGCGCGAGCTCGCGCCGAGCGACCTGCGCACCCTATGGCGCTGGGTCCGCACACGGGTCCGGCGGTCCTCGTGAGCTCCTCGGCTCGCGCCGATAAAAGAACACATGGGAGCTGAGAGGAGCCCGGGTGGCCTCGCGGCCGCCGGTCGGGGCTGGTGGCCGTCGCTGATCGACCGCAGGAAGCGGCGGCGCAGACGCGCCGACGTGGCGGTCGTCGGCGGTGGGCTCTCCGGGCTCGTCGCCGCGGACCGGCTCGCGCGCTCCGGTGCGTCGGTGGTGGTCCTCGAGGCCCGGACCGGCCGCGTCGGTGGACGCCTCGAGAGCACTGAGCTGCTCGGCTCCCCCGCCGACCTCGGCGGCGCATGGGTCGGCGCGCATCACTCACGGCTCCGCGCGCTGATCGACGAGCTCGGCCTGGAGACCTTCCCCGCACCCGACGGCGGCGAGCGCGTCGTCGTCCGCGCGCGCGGCCGCGCCAGCCGGGTCCAGCGCAGCCGCACGGCGCGCGGCGTCGTCGCCGCCCTGCGGCGCCTCGACGAGCTCTGTGAGGACATGCCCCTCGACGATCCGCTCTCGTGGCCCCCGGCGGCGGCGCTCGACCGCCGCGGGCTCGACTCGTGGCTCGCGCAGGCATCGCGCTACGGCCACGCGCGCGCCGTCGTCCGCGACATGTTCGTCAACGTGATCGCCAGCGAGCCCGAGTCGGTGTCGCTGCTCCACGCGCTCTGGTACGCGCGCGCCGGCGGCGGCCTCGGCTCGCTCGTCGCGACCGCCGGCGGGGCACAGCAGGACCTGGTCGCCGGAGGCGCTCACGCGATTGCCGAGCGACTCGCTCTGCGGCTGGGTGACTCGGTGGAGCTGGGCACGCCCGTGACGGCTGTCAAGCGTGGGTCCGCCGGCGTCGTGGTGATCGCGGACGGGCTCACGGTCGATGCCGCGTCCGTCGTGCTCGCCGTGTCACCCGAGCTCGCGGAGCGGATCGACTTCGGCGCCGACACGCCGCCGCCCCGGCGTCCGCCCTTCAGGACGGGCGACGCGATCAAGTGCGTCGTCGCCTACGACACCGCCTTCTGGCGTGAGGACGGCAGGAGCGGCTGGGCCTGGGGCGACGCGCTCCCGTTCTCGTTCACCCACGACGTCTCGCCGCCCGGCGGGGAACCGGGGCTCCTGGCCGTCTTCTTCGTGGGCGACCGTGCGCGCCGCCTGCGCGAGCTGCCCGCCGGCCGCCGCGACGCGGCCGTCGCCGACGGTCTGTGCACGGCGTTCGGCCCGTGGGCCCAGCACCCCGTCGCGTTCGCCACCCGCGACTGGACCGCGGATCCATGGGCTCTCGGCGGCTACGGCTCGAGCCTGCCGCCCGGCGCCTGGACCGCCGCACCACATCCCGCGGGCGACCCTGGAGGTCGCGTGGTGTGGGCCGGCACGGAGAGCGCCGTCGAGCACCATGGCTACATGGAGGGCGCGGTGCGGGCCGGAGAGCGCGCCGCGGTTGCGAGCCTCCAGCTGGCCTGATACGTCTTCAGGTCACAGGGCCACTGGCCGATGCGTTGCGTACTGCCCATCAGGGCGTGTGAACAAATGTTCCGGTCCCCTCCAGACCCGCTGCGGTTCCAGCAGACCACCGACGACGTGCGCGCGACCCTCGCGCGCGGACCGATCGACCTCGACAGCGACTGGGACACGCTCGCCGACCGCGTCGGCGCGCCGCCGTTCCTGCGGCCCGGCTGGTTCGCTGCCTGGCACCGCGCCTACGGCGACGGCAGGCTTCAGGTGCTGCGCGTGCGCGACGGCGATCGCCTGCTCGGCGTGCTCCCGATCGAGTTCCGGGACGGGGCGACGCTCTCCCCGACCAACACCCACACCCCTCTCTTCGGTCCGGTGGCCGATGGCCCCGAGGCGGAGCGCGCCCTGGCGACCCGGCTGCTCACCGAGAGCCGGGGGCGGATCGAGTTCGCCTACGTCGATCCGGCCACGTCCTTCCCGGAGACGCTCGCCGCGACGCTCCGCTCGGCCAAGCGCTCCGAGCGGCGCAGCGTACTGACCGAGGCCGTCACGCACCCGCCCTACGTGGCCACGGCCAGTGGCTGGGACGCCTACCTCGCCGAGCGGCCGCGCAAGTTCGTCAAGGAGCTCCGCCGTCTGCGCCGTCGCCTCGAGGAGCACGGCACTCTGGAGCTCGCCGTGCACTCGAGCATCCACGGCCTCGAGGACGCCCTTGCCGAGTTCGTCGCCCTCGAGTCGTCCGGCTGGAAGGCGTCGGAGGGGACCGCGATCGGCTCGCGCGGCGCCAGCCGTCGCTTCTACTCGGAGATCGCGCACTGGGCCGCGCGCCGCGGTTGGCTGCGGCTGATCTTCCTGCGGCTCGACGGGCGGCCCGTGGCCGCCGAGTTCGACCTTGAGTGCGCCGGCGCGCTCTACTCCCTGAAGGCCGGGTTCGACACGGAGTACCGCGCCTTCGGCCCCGGGCAGCTGCTCACCCACGACTGCCTGAAGATGGCGTTCGACGGTGGCCTGTCCTCGTACGAGTTCCTGGGCACCGACGAGCCGTACAAGATGACCTGGACCGACACCACCCGCGAGCGCGTGCGCGTCCGCAGCTTCCGGCGCACGGTGTCCGGAGACCTGGCCGCGCTCGCGCGGCACCACGCCCGGCCACTGGTTCGCAAGGTCCGCGGCCGCTGAGGGCGTAGAGTGAGCGGCCGGTGGGCCGCAGCAAGATCACACGCCTGACCCGCAGGGGCACCTGGCTCGCGACCGGAATCGTGGCCGCGCTGCTCGTCGCGCCCCTGCCGCAGGCCTCCGCGGCGGCGACCTTCCCCACGCTCGTGCGCGACGTTCGCACCGGCATGTACAAGCTCGGCACGAGGAAGCCCGAGCCCGCCGACATCCAGGACTACGTGCAGCCGGACACGCAGATCGAGCCGTCGATCGCCGTCAACCCGGCGAACCCGAGGAACGTGGTCGCCGCCTACCAGGAGGGCCGCATCGCCAACGGCGGCGACGCCACCAACGGGTTCGCCACGAGCTTCGACGGCGGCAAGACGTGGAAGTACGGCGAGCTGCCCGGGCTCACGCGCTACTTCGGCCAGGGCGGCGACTTCGACCGCGCGAGCGACGCGGTGGTGGCGTTCGGTCCCAACAACGTGGTCTACGCCAACTCGCTGATCTTCGACCTCGAGACCGGCCAGGGCCTGCGCAGCGGCATGGCCGTGAACGTCTCGAAGGACGGCGGCAAGACGTGGAGCAAGCCGGTGATCATCCAGGACGACCAGCTCGGCGGCCTGAACGACAAGAACTGGATCGTCGTCGACAACAGCGACGCGCCCGGCCACACCAAGGGCCGCGTCTACGTCGTGTGGGACCGCGTCGCCCCGGTCGTCTACGACTACTGCGACCACGACTGCGACAAGCTCTCCAACTGGCTGCCGAACCTCGCGAAGGTTTCGCCGGTGGTGTTCCCCGGCCAGGGCATCGGGGCCTACCCGCTGATCCTCAAGGGCGGCGGTCTCGGCATCGTGATCGACACGACGTCGCCCGGCGCGCCGACCGAGCCTGTCACGGGCGACGAGCCCGAGGTCGAGCCGGGCACCTCCGACCACGTCTTCATCTCCGCGCCGGCCGCGGGCTCCACGCCCTATCCCGCGCCGCTCACGTTCACGCCGCCGATCGACATCACGCCGAACCGCGCCAACCCGATCCGCGCCCAGCGCGCCTCGGACGGGCTGCCGGCGGCGGCCGTGGATCCCAAGTCGGGCGCGCTCTACGCCGTGTTCGACGACGGCCGCTTCCACACCGACAAAGTGAACGACGCGCTGCTCAGCGTCTCGACCGACGACGGCACCACCTGGTCGACGCCCAGGAAGATCAACCCGGGCGGCACGAAGGACGGCATCGACCACTACAACGTGACGGTGGCCGTCGGTGCCGGCGGCGTGGTGCACGTGGCCTACCGCCAGCGCAACGAGTCCGGCAAGGCCCCGCTGTTCTCGCCGTTCATCGACACCTACTACCAGCAGTCACGCAACGGCGGGAAGACGTTCTCCGCGCCGCTGAGGATCAACCGCAAGCCGTCGCTCGCCTACTACGACGCGTTCTCGCGCAACGGGTCGTTCGAGGGCGACTACAACCAGACGGCGTCGGCGGGCGGCTACACGTACGTCACGCGCGCCCAGGGCCAGCGCCTCCGGGCTGGCGAGCCGCCGGCCCTCACGCCGAACAAGGACGGCTCGGACACCATCGTGCTCGAGAAGAGCGGCAAGGGCCACCAGCACCAGCGCAACTGGGTCGCGTTGATCCAGGACCGCTCCGCGTCGGACAAGGTGCCGTGCCTGTCGAGCAACTCGCCGCGCACCAAGCTTCGGAGCGTCCGCGTCCGGCACCGGCGCGTGACCGTGCGCGGCACGGCCCGCGACCTCGGCTGCGCCCACGGCATCAGGCGCGTGCAGGTGGCCGTGGCAAAGCACGTCGTGCGATATCGCCACGGCAAGCACAGGATCAAGGGATTCCGCTGCCGCTTCGCCAACCGCAAGGGCCACTTCGGCCGCCCGGTCAAGTGCTCGCACAAGCGCTACGTGAAGGCGAAGGGCACGTCGAAGTGGTCGCTCCACCTGGCGCGCAAGCTGCGCGGCGGCCACTACGACGTGTGGGCGCGTAGCGTCACGCGCGCCGGCCTCCGCGAGCCGATCCGCAAGCGCAACCATGCGCGCTTCGTGGTCCGGCCGCGACGGCGCTAGTCGCCGAGCTCTGCGGACACGCGCGCGCGGATCAGGTCCATCCCCTCGGCCACCGCGGCGTCGAGGTTGGTGGCGTCGATCACCGGCACGCCGCGTGCCCGCGCCCGCTCCACCAGCAGGCCCTGAAGCTTGCGGATCTGCTCGAAGCGGCGCAGGTAGCGCATGGCCGGGCGACTCCCCCCACGCAGCGAGAAGTGGCTGCGGTGCGCGTCCTCGTCCTCGATCGCCACGACGGCCTCCACGAGCGCGCAGTCGGCGCGAGCCTCGTCGCCCAGGGTGCCGGGCACGAGGTGCACGCCCTCGACGATCATCGGCGTGCCCTCCTGGATCGCCCGCTCGGCGATCGCGACGATGCCCGTCCGGACGCTCGCCACCTGGCGCAGGTAGCCGACGAGGTCCGGGTCGCCGTCGCCCACCTCGTCCGGGTCGACCGTGGCGCCCGCCTCGAACGACGAGTAGTGCACGACCGGCATGAAGTCGTGTGAGAAGAACGCGCGGATGACGTGGCGGATCGCATCGGTGGCGATCACGCGCGAGATGCCCACGCGGCCGGCGAGGAGCGTGGCGAGCGTGGACTTGCCCACGCCCGGCGCGCCGCCCAGCATCACGATCAGCGGGCGCTCGAGCCGGTCGAGCCCCTCCCAGGCGAGGAACCGCCGCGCGGCGTCCTCGCCCTCCTGCTCGCGCACCACCGTCGCGGCCATCTCGCGCAGGGCGTCCACGTCGATGGCCGGCTGCCCGCGCTCGCCCAGCCGCGCCTCGAGCACGCGCGCCACCTCGTAGGCGCGATCGGGTGGCAGGCCGGACGCCGACAGCGACTGCGCCATCAGCCCCTTCGAGTAGGGGAGTCCGTGCTCGCCCTTGAGGACGACCGTCTCAGGCATCGTCGTGGAGGCGGAGGAGCTCCGCGTCGAGGTCGGCGTCGAGCCCGACCGGCCGGTTGCGGACGAAGACCACGCGGGCGCCCTCGTCCCGCGCCCGCAGCGCCACGGTGTCGATCGCGGCGGCCTTGAGCTCGGTGAGGTACACGTCGCAACCCTCCGCGGCCGCGCGCTCGAGGTCCGCGTCGAGCAGCGAGCGGCGGGCCAGGTTGGCCGACGCGACAACCGGGTCGACGCCGTCCCACGGTCCCACGGCGGTGGTGAAGAGCGCCACCCGCGCGTCGGGCGGCAGTGGCTCCACCGCCTCGGGACGCAGCTCGAAGCGCACGATCGGCCCAGCGGCGAAGCGCTCGAGCTCGGACACGGCCTCGGGACCGAGCCGCGCCGCGGCGAGCACGAGGTCGGAGCGCATCAGCCGGTACGGCCCGAGCTCGCGCAGCGCGGCGTCGACGCTGCCGACGATGCACGCCGTCCGGTCCACGGCCACCGGCGGGATGCACGAGCCGGAGCCCTCGAAGACGATCGCACCCGGGTCCTGCCCTGCGGCGAGGGTCGCGCCATCGGCCACGTTCGAGTCGAACGGCTCGCCTGCCAGACCACCGCCCACACGCCGGCAGCCGACCGCGTCGACCCCGGCGAGCACCGCATCCTCGAGGTAGTCCGAGGCTGCGTGACGGCCCGCCTCGGCGATCGCGAGCAGATCCTCGAGCCCGGTCCCGGCGCGCGCGAGCTGGGGCTCGGGTGGCCCGCCACGCCCCATCGAGACGATCACCGGGCGGTCGCCGCGCTCGTGGAGGAGCCGCGCCCAGTGGCCGGCCACGGCCGTCTTGCCCGTGCGCTTGCCCGTGGCGATCACGGCGAGCTTGGGGCCGGCGAAGTCCACCGCCGCGTACGGGGGCGGGTCGAGCACGAGCCCCGGCGACTCGTATCGCATGCCCAGATGCAGAGCGAGCGCGGCCAGCTCGAGCTTGCGCGTGGCGGGCACCACCGGCTCGTCCGCGAGGTCCACCACGGCCGCCCCCGGCTCCGCGAACGCACGCAGCGCGGCCTCGGGAGCGGTCGTCTCGACGGGGCGGCCGTAGTGGTCCGCGGCGGCGTCCAACACCGCGCGCCCCGCCTTCTCCTCACCGCCGCAGAAGACCACCCCGGCGAGCCCGCGCTCGCGTTCGAGGCGGTCCAGGGCGTCGCGCACCACGGATGGGTGATGCTCGCCGTCGATCAGGGCCACTGCCGGAAGCACGCTGGAATCCTCGCAGCAGGCCCGGCGCGCGGCCCTGCGATATGCGTCCAGAAGGGCGCAAGCCAGTTGCAATGCGCCATCCCACCCCGTACTCTTGTTCGCGCGGGCAGCGAATCGCCCGTACTATGGGAAAGGAATCCCTTTGCGTACCCGACGTCTCCTGATAGCGGGCGCCACGATGGCGCTCCTCGTACTCGCCGCCCCGGCGGGCGCGAACGCGGCCACCTGCCCGGTGGACGGGAGCTCGGGGTACGCCAGCACCATCCGCGGCACGCCCGGGATCGTCAGCTTCTGGCGACTCGGCGAGGCCTCCGGCACGAGCGCCTGCGACAGCAATGGCTCGAACGCGGGCGCCTACGCGGGCGGCGTCTCGCTGGGCCGGGTCGGCGCGATCAACGGCGACCCCGACACCGCGGCGGCGTTCGATGGCTCGAGCGGCCGGGTCAGCGTCCCTGACGCCGCCTCGCTCGACGTGGGCGACAACTTCACCGTCGAGGCATGGGTCAAGCGCAACAGCTTCAGCACCGCCAACTACCAGGCGATCGTCTCCAAGGGAGCCGGTTCCTGGATGCTTGCCTTCTACTCGAGCAACCGCCTCGTCCTCCGCCAGGCGACCGTGGGCGACCTCGTGTACTCGACCAGGAGCATCACCGACACCGCCTGGCACCACGTCGCGGCCACGAAGAACGGCGCGTCCGTCCACCTCTACATCGACGGCGCCGACGTGACCGGGGGCGTGGGGAACAAGACGATGCAGAACAACACGGTGGCGCTGTCGATCGGCCAGAGCAACAGCGGGTCCTACTTCAACGGCACGATCGACGAGGTCGCCGTCTACAACGCAGCGCTCTCCGGCAGCACGATCCAGGCGCACCGCGACAAGGGCGCCGTGGCGCCGTCGCCGGTGCCCACACCCACGCCCAGCCCGGACCCGGTGATCGCCGCCGCGGGCGACATCGCGTGCGACCCGAGCGACCCCGGCTACAACAACGGGAACGGCACAAAGGACCGCTGCCAGCAGCGGGCGACCTCCGACCTGCTCGTGGGCACCGGCCTCAGCGGGATCCTCACGCTCGGCGACGAGCAGTACGACGACGCGACGCTGACGAAGTACCAGACCGTCTTCGACGGCACCTGGGGCCGCGCCAACAAGCTCAGCCACCCGGCGATCGGCAACCACGAGTACCTCACGTCCGGCGCCGCGGGCTACTTCGACTACCACAACGGCGTCGGCGCCCAGGACGGCGTGGCGGGTGCACGCGGCAAGGGCTACTACTCCTTCAACCTCGGCTCCTGGCACGTGGTGGAGCTCAACTCCAACTGCTCACAGGTCGCCTGCACCTCGGGCTCCGCTCAGGAGCAGTGGCTGCGCAGCGACCTGGCGGCCAACCCGGCCAAGTGCACGCTCGCCTTCTGGCACCACCCGCGCTTCTCCTCGGGCATGGCCGGCAACAACAGCAACATGGGCACCCTGTACGCGGACCTCTACAACGCGAACGCCGACCTCGTGCTCACCGGGCACGACCACCTGTACGAGCGCTTCGCACCGCAGAACGCCAGCGCGGTCGCCGACTCGGCCCGCGGCATCCGGGAGTTCGTGGTCGGAACCGGTGGCAAGACCCTCGTCGACTGGGGCTCGATCAAGGCCAACAGCGAGGTCCGCGACAACAACACCTTCGGGGTCCTCCGGCTGACGCTTCACGCTTCGAGCTACGACTGGAAGTTCGCCCCGATCGCCGGGCAGAGCTTCAGCGACTCGGGCTCGACGAACTGCCACTAGCGGCGCGCCGCTCCTGAATCCGCTTCACGAGCGGACGGCCGTGACGCCATGCGATGTACTCGGCCGTCCCGGCGGGTGACCGCGGGAAGGCCTGGAACCTGACCCGCTCGCGGGTGGCCGCCGTCCAGCTGCGCTTGTAGTCGTCGGCCTGGCCGAGGAGCTCGTAGGACGCGAGGCCCCGCTCGAATGCGCGCTCGATGCCGTGGTGGGTGAGCAGCGTGCCCGGCCCGAGCCTGCGCTGCGCCACGTCGAAGCCGCCCTTCAGAACGTAGAAGGCACCGCCGTGCTCGAGGCACATGTCGAACGCGAGCGCGCGACCGTCGAGCCGCAGGAACGCCAGCCGCAGCCAGCCGCGCTCGGCGGCCCAGCGGGCGACGTCGGTGTAGAACCCCTCGACGCTCGGATCGGAGAGGATCGCGGTGCCGGCCTCCTCCTTCCAGCCCGAGCCCTCGAGGCGGAATCCCTCGGCCAGGAGGGCGTCGAGCCGCTCGCTACCGTCCTCGTAGGCGACGTGCGCCTCGCCCCGTTCCTCAAGCCGCCGCCAGAGACGGCCGATTTCCTTACGGAACTTGCGATCGAGGCCCCCCATGAACTCCTCGAACGGACCCTCCACCGGCACGAACGGCGCCCGCGCGATGGTTCTGACGATGGTCCGGAGCCCGGCCTCGGCCGCGGCGGCTTGGCATTCCCGCAGTCCGGGCGGATCGGGAGAGAGAAACCAGAGGTCGGCGCGCGTGCGCGCGCGACGCATCAGCTCGCCGGCGAGCTCGCGGGCGGCCTCGCGATCGGCCGCCAGCGGGCCGAACAGCGGCGTCTGCCAGTCCGTCGGCGACGTGAGCGCGCCGCGCCGGGACTGGACGGGCAGCACCCCGGCCAGCTCCTCCCCGCGCCGCACCGTGATCGCCGTGAGCGGGCCGCTGCCGAACGCCCGGTGCCAGGCCTCGATCCAGCCGGGGTGCAGGAACGGCGGCGCGCCACTGCGCTCCGCGAGCTCGGCCCACTGCGGGCGGATCGCGTCGACCGACGCGTGGAGCTCGACGTGACCGGCCACGGGCGCAACACCGTAGCGGCCGGTATGGAGGGCTCCGGGATCGTGGCGGACGCCCCGACGGTCGTCCCGATCGACCCGGTCGCAGACCCGCGCTGGGACGAGCTCGTCCGGCGGCACCCGGACGCCGGGCCGTACCACCTCGGCGCCTGGGCGGAGATCCTGCGCGCCGCGTACGGCGACCGGCCCGCCTACCTGGGTCTCGTTGCGCCCGGCGGCGAGCTGGTGGGCGGGCTGCCCGTCATGCGCACGCGCGGCCTTGCGACCGGCTCGCGGATGCGCTCGCTGCCGGTCGTTCCCCCGGCCGGCCCGCTGGCCTCGGACGACGAGGCAGCGCGGATCCTGCTCGCCGCGGCGTGCCACGCCGCGGATGGGGCCGGTGTTCGCGTCTGGACGCTTCACGCCCGCGCCGGCGGCCTCGAGCGCCTGGTGCCCGAGCTGCGGCCGCTGCCCAAGCACCCGACCTGGGTGCTCGACCTGCCCGGCGACGTGGACGAGATGCGGCGCGGCTGGAAGAAGACGTCGAACAACCTCTGGCGCAGCATCCGCAAGGCCGACAAGGCCGGCGTGCAGGTGCGCGAGGGGCGCTCCGAGGAGGACCTCAAGACGTTCTACGACCTCTACCTGCGCACGATGCGACGCCGCCGCGTGCTGCCGCGCCCGTTCCGGCAGCTCAAGGAGGACCGCCGGCTACTGGGGCCGGACGGGGCGTTCCGGCTGTTCCTGGCCGAGCACGAGGGCGACGTGGTTGCCGGCGGCGTCTACCACGCCCTCGGCGAGGCGGTCGACCTGCTCTACAACGGCAGCGACGACGCCCGGCTCGACGTGCGGCCCAACCACGCGCTCTACTGGCACGTGATCGAGTGGGCGGCCGCGAACGGCTTCGCCGAGCTGGACTTCGGCCACGCCCGGACCGGCTCGTCACTGGCGAAGTTCAAGGCCCAGTGGAGCGCCCGCGAGGTGCCGGAGTACCGCTACGACTACGTGCCCGGGGCGACGAGCGCCAAGGGCGCGGCCCGGCCGGCAGCGGCGCTCGAGGGACGCGGGGGAAGCGGACCGCTCGACCGCGTGTGGCCGCGCGTACCACTGGCGGCCACGCGTGCTGCGGCGGCGCTGGCGTACCGCTGGCTCTGAGCCGCACCCTGGTTCGCCCCGAAAAACAGCATCAATAAAGGGCAGGGTCCAAGCCGATTCTTTCAGCCTTGTGCCGGCTATAGCGAGCAAAAGGCTGAACGGAACGATCCGGACCTCCTCCTTATTGCCCGCTGTTGACGGCGGCGCGACCGCGCCGGCGGCGGAGACCGACCTACCGCGTGCCCGCGCGCCCCAGCTGGCGTTCGATCACGGCCGCGACGAGCTTGACCACCGCCGGCTCGCCCGTCACGGTCACGTGGCCGCGCCGGTAGGCCTCGGCCCAGTCGCGGAGGCGGCCGTCCTTCACGAGGCGGTTGAACTCCGGTCGCTGAACCGTGACCGCCACCCGCGCGTCGCCCGCCGGATCGCGCGACACGCGTCCGTCGGGCAGCTCGACCCGCCAGACGGGCGCGCCGGCCCCGTGCGTCGGGAGCTCGAGCTTCATCACGATCTTGAGCTGCTTGAGGGCGGGCACCTCGTCGCCGAAGCGCTTGACCGCCTGCTCGATCAGCGCGCGTGTGTCGCCCGAGGACACGTCAGCTCGGCGGGTTGACGCGGCTGTCGTCGTGCGTGGCGTCGAGCTGGCTGATCAGCTCGCGGTCGAAGTCGTAGGAGAGGCGGTTGCGCGCCTCGTCCAGGGTGAGCCACTCGAGCTGGTCGACCTCCCCGTTGGGCGCGAAGTCGCCGTGCAGTGGCGTCATCAGCCAGTAGCGCACCGTCTTCGCGCGGCCCTTGTTGTCCGGGTACATCGCGGATCCGAGCTCCCGTTCCAGCCCGCAGCGGATGCCGGTCTCCTCCTCCACCTCGCGGACCGCCGCCTCCTCGAACGACTCGCCCGCCTCGAGCTTGCCCTTCGGCAGCGACCAGTCGCCGTACTTGGGGCGGTGCACGAGCGCGATCTCCACTCCGCCGTTCGCGGCGGCGCGGCTCACGACGCCGCCCGCGGCGTACACCTCGCCCTGGCCGTTGACCTGCGCGTCGCTCACGACTTGTGCGGCGGCACGCAGCGGCGGAACTTGCGCGACCTGGTGGCCTGGCGGCCGAATCTGTCCGTGACGGTCACCCGCAGGCGATGCCTGCCCGGCTTGAGCCGACGCGCGTGGATGCGCACCCTGAAGTGGTGCGCGTGCGAGGTCTTGAGCCTGCGCTTGTCAAGCCTGACGACGCTCGTGATGCCGGACCCGCCGGCGTGGATGCGCACGCGGAAGCGCTTGCGGATGCACGGCGTGGGCAGCTCGCCGAACCTCACGCTCACGTTCGGCGGCTTGACCGGGGGCAGGACCTTGCCGCTCGGGTTGGTGAAGATGTCGTCGCCGAACGGCCGCAGGCCGGCCGCTCCCGCGTAGCCGAGGTGGCCGAGCCCGAAGAAGTCCTCGCTGGTGCGCAGGAGCGAGTAGTGGTTGTACTGCTGCTTGGTGGTCGTGCCGGGCTTGATGTAGCGCGAGAGCAGCACCGCGCCCACGCGCCCGCCGCCCGCGCCCGGCTGCGGGCCGCCGTTGTTGGGCGTGTTCGGGCCCTGCTTCTCGCCGCAGCAGGCGTCGGCGTCGCCCGTCGTGGCCTCGTCGAAGTTGATGATCACGAGCCCGCCGTCCGCATACGCCTGCGACCCCAGGATCCGCGGGATCCACTGCTTGAGGAAGGTGTTGGCGCTCGTGAGCCCGCCCGGCTCGTTGCTGCCCGTGCACGGCTCGTCGTGGCCGTCGTGGCAGAGGTTGGGGGTGATGAACACGTAGTCGGGCGTGGTCGCCGTCGACTTCAGGTCGTCGGTGAGGCGCCGCAGGTCCACGTCGTTGGCGTTGCAGCTCGCCGCGTCGTCGATGATCGAGTGGAAGTAGACGAACGGGTTGTGGCGCGCGGCGTACTGGTCGCCCTCGCGCGCGCTCTGCGTGTCGTCCTGCGAGCCGATCGCCGGGTGGCGGCAGGTCTTGGGCTCGCCCGTCTTCGAGTTCGCCATGTCCTCCATGTAGCCGCCCCACGTGCCGCCCTTGGCGTCGATCTGGTCGGCGATCGTCTTGACCTGCGTGGGATAGACGCTGCCCTGGCCGATGTACTGCCCGTCGGCGGCGGGCGTGCCCGGCAGGAAGTCGATGTAGAGCGGCGCGTCCGCCTGCGTGTAGGGGTTGGGCCCCTGCCCGCTCACCATCGAGATGTAGTTGTCGAGGCTCAGGTGCCCGGTCGCGTAGTAGCCCGGGATGAACGCGCCCCGAGCCCGCAGCGTCTGCGCCAGGTAGGGGGCCGCGCTCTTGGGGCCGAACGTGGTGGACGCGTCCTCGTTCTCGAGCACGATGGTGAACACGTGCTTGATCGGAGGCAGCGCGGCGGCAGCGCCCGCGCCCGGCCCGGCCAGCAGCGCCGCGGCGCAGATCGCTACTGCGAGGCCCCTGCCGCGCATCTCAGATCCTGTGGCGCTCGAGGAGCTTCTTGCCGATGACCATCCGCTGGATCTCCGAAGTCCCCTCGCCGATCAGGAGAAGCGGCGCGTCGCGGTACAGGCGCTCGATCTCGTACTCCTTGGAGTAGCCGTAGCCGCCGTGGATCCGGAAGGCGTCCTCGACGACCTCCTTGCCGGCCTCGGACGCGAACAGCTTGGCCATCCCGGCCTCGAGGTCCGACCGCTGCCCGGCGTCCTTGAGGCGCGCGGCCTTGAGCGTGAGGAGGCGCGCGGCCTCCACCTTGGTCGCCATGTCGGCGAGCTTGAACTGGATCGCCTGGTGCTGGGCGATCGGCTTGCCGAAGGTCTTGCGCTCCTGCGAGTAGCGCAGGGCGAGCTCGAGCGCGCGCTGGGCGATGCCCACGCCGCGCGCGGCGACGTTGACCCGCCCGACCTCGAGCGCGTCCATCATCTGGCGGAAGCCCTGGCCGACGCCGTCCTCGCCGCCGAGCACGTTGGCCGCCGGCACGCGGTAGTCCTCGTAGACGAGCTCCGTGGACTCGACGCCCTTGTAGCCCATCTTCTTGATCTTGGGCGGGATCGTGAGCCCCTTGTACTCCCCCGTGTTCTCGCTGGCGCCCGGCTCCTTCTCGGTGATGAAGCACGTCATGCCCTTGTAGGGAGGGTCGGCGTCGGGGTCTGACTTGGCGAGCAGGAAGACCACGCCGGACAGGAGCCCGTTGGTGACCCACATCTTCTGGCCGTTGATCACCCACGCGTCGCCGTCCTGCTTGGCGCGTGTGGTGATCGCCTGCACGTCGGAGCCGAGCCCCGGCTCGGACAGCGAGAACGCCGCGCGGATCTCGCCGGTGGCCATGCGCGGCAGCAGCCGGTCCCGCTGCTCGTCGGTGCCGAACTTCATCAGCAGGTAGGAGCCGATGAAGTGCG
>JAXDHW010000224.1:0-3926 GCA_034664365.1 Thermoleophilaceae bacterium | reverse complement strand
CCTGCCCGACGCGCTCAACCAGACCGAGGGGCGCAAGGAGGTCAAGCGCCTCAGCGGCGACACCTGGGTGCCGCTGCTCGTGACGGACGACGGCGAGGTCGTGAAGGACTCGAAGAAGATCGCCGCGTGGGCGAAGGCCAACCCGGCGGGCGCCCCCACCGCTGCCTGATCCGATCAGCCTTTTACACGCCATAGCGTGTACAAAGCAGAAAGAATCGGCTGGGGACTCGTCCTTTATTGCTCGCTGTAAGCGCTGGCGCTCAGGCGGCGCGGCGAACTGAGCGCTGCGGCGCCTGAACGGAGCCGGCCCGCTCTCCGCGGAACTCCGCCAGCGCCCCGGCGATGGCCCGGTACGCATCGGGATGGACCGCCATCCCGATATGGCTCGAGTGGATCTCAACCTGCTCGGCCTCCGGGTCGAGGCAGGCGCGCCAGTCGACGATGCCGTCGGTGCGCGAGTAGATCGACATGTAGCCGACCTCGTCGGGCACGGGCTTCTCGAGGTCGCTCCAGAAGGCCTCGCAGCACGCGCCGTGGCGACAGGAGTGCTTGAAGAGGCCCTGTGCGCCGATCGTGCCGAGCGTGCCCAGCAGGTAGACCTGCGCGTGCACGAGCGGGTGAACCGCGAGCGGGTTGAGCTGCGCGGAGCCCAGCGTGACGATCCCGGAGACGAGGTCGGGACGGCGGACGGCCAGCGCCTTGGCGAAGTTGCCCCCGCGGCTCTGGCCGACGATCGCGACCTTCTGGTCGCGCGCCTCGGCGATCGTCTCGAGCCGCTCCTCCAGCCGCTCCATCGCGAGCGACGAGCAGTCCACGTTCGAGCGAATCCCGGCCTTGCGCGTGTGGTGCCCGGTGCGGCGCAGCCAGCGGGTCATGATCCCGAGCGAGTCGTCGCCGGCCAGGAAGCCCGGGATCAGCAGCACCGGCTGACCCCCGGCGTCGGCGATCCCCTCGCCGCGGTAAACCGGGTTGCGCATCAGCGCGGCGGCCTCGAGGCCGATCCTGCCCTCGCGCCAGATCGGCGGCAGGGCGAAAAGTGAACGAGCCGTCATCGAACTCAATTAGCACCCTACCCGCCAGGCCGGGCGCAAACACATTTTTGGCGCGCTGACTACGATCCCGCGGCCATGCGAGCGGCCACGATCGAAGACGGCGAGGTCCTGATCCAGGACCACCCCGACCCGGAGCCCGGGGCCGGCGAGCTGCTCGTGCGGGTCCGCGCGGCGGGTCTCAACGGCGCCGACATGCACCAGCGCCGCGGCCGCTACCCGGCGCCACCCGGGGCGCCGCAGGACATCCCGGGCCTAGAGCTCGCGGGCGAGGTGGCGGCTCTCGGCCGGGGCGCCACCCGCTTCGCCGAGGGCGACCGCGTGATGGCGATCGTGGCCGGCGGCGGCCAGGCCGAGCTCGCGGTCGTGCACGAGCGCGTGGCCATGCCCGTCCCCGACGTCCTCGGCTGGCCCGAGGCCGGCGGCTTCCCCGAGGTCTTCACCACTGCTCACGACGCGCTCTTCACCCAGGCCGGGCTCGAGCCGGGGGAGCACCTGCTCGTGCACGGAGGGGCCGGCGGCGTCGGGACCGCGGCCGTCCAGCTCGGCCGCGCGGCGGGCGCGCGCGTGACGGCAACCGTCCGCAACGAGGAGCTGCGGAGCGCCGTCGAGGAACTCGGCGCGAACGTGATCGCGCCGGAGGGGTTCGAGGAGCACGGGCCGTTCGACGTCGTCCTCGAGCTGGTGGGCGCGCCGAACCTCGCCGCCAACGTGGGCGCGCTCGCGACCGGCGGCCGGATCGCCGTGATCGGGATCGGCGCGGGCGCTAAGGCGGAGCTCAATCTCGGCATGCTCATGATGGTCCGCGGCAGCGTCCGAGGCTCCATGCTCCGGGCGCGCCCGCTCGAGGAAAAGGCCGCGACGGCGCGCGCCGTGGAGCGCCACGTGCTGCCGCTCGTTGAGTCCGGCGCGCTCACCGTTCCCGTTGCTGAGACCTTCCCGCTCGACGCCGTGGCCGACGCCTACGAGCGCTTCGCGGCCGGCGGCAAACTCGGCAAGATCGTCCTTTCCGCATAGTCCGGAAAGCGGGGTGTCGATCCCGTCCGGATCGGCTACAACACCCACATGGGTACGCAGCTGGCGGACTCATTCGCTCTGTCCGGGCGCCGTGAGGAGAGGAAGGCCGAGAACCGCGAGAAGCTGCTCGCGGCCGCCCGGCGCGTCTTCGCGGAGAAGGGGCTCGGCGAGGCCACGGCGCGCGACATCGTGCGCGAGACCGACCTCGCCACCGGCACCTTCTACAACTACTTCGACTCGAAGGAGGACGCGTTCCGGGCGCTCCTCGGGCAGCTCGGGGACAGGGCTCGGGCCGCGGTCAGCGCGCAGCGCGGCCGGCCCGGCACCACGCTCGAGCAGCGGGTCCACGGCGCCTACCTCGCCTACTTCGAGCTCGCCGTGCAAGACGCCGAGCTGTTCGCCGTCTTCCGCCGCAACGCGGGGGTGATCGCGATGATGCCGGAGGAGGGCCTGTTCGAGACCGGCGTCGAGGAGCTGTTCGCGGACCTCGTCGACTGGGCGCGCGAGGGACGCATACCCAGGGTCGACTTCGACTACCTGGCCACGGCGATGGTTGGCACGGGCTTCCAGGTGGCCACGCACCTCGTGGACCGCCATCCTCCAGATGTGGACGGGGCGGCCACCTTCTGCACACGGCTCTTCATGGGGGGTATCCCCGCCTTGTCGGACGGGTAGGACGCAGGCAGGGTACGATCGCGCTTCGCGCACCCCGGGGGACCTTCTGAATAGCGCCAACACCGCCCACACCGAGGGGCCGCCGACGAGCGCGGACGGTCGCCCCACGGCCGCCGAGATCGTCTTCGACCACGCGACGAAGACCTATCCCGGTCGCAGCGAGCCCGCGGTGGACGAGCTGTCGCTCACGATCGGCACCGGCGAGATCTGCATGCTGGTCGGCCCGTCGGGCGGCGGCAAGACGACCGCGCTGAAGATGATCAACCGGCTGATCGACTTCGAGGGCGGCGACATCACGATCGACGGCCAGAGCGTGCGCTCCCTCGACGTGACCGAGCTGCGGCGCGGGATCGGCTACGTGATCCAGCAGATCGGACTGTTCCCGCACATGAACGTGGAGGCCAACATCGGCACGGTCCCGCGGCTGATCGGCTGGGACAAGAAGCGCATCAAGGCGCGGTCGCGCGAGCTGATCGAGCTGGTGGGGCTCGACCCCGACCGCGATGCCCGGCGCTACCCCGCGCAGCTCTCGGGCGGTCAGCGCCAGCGCATCGGCCTGGCGCGCGCGCTCGCCGCGGACCCGCCCGTGATGCTCATGGACGAGCCGTTCGGCGCCCTCGACCCGATCACGCGCGACCGGCTCCAGCAGGAGTTCCTGTCGCTCCAGGCACGCATCCGCAAGACCGTCGTGTTCGTGACGCACGACATCGACGAGGCGATCAAGATGGCCGACCGGATCGCGATCCTGCGCGAGGGCGGCCGGCTCGCCCAGTACGACACGCCCGACAAGATCCTCGCCGAGCCCGTCGACGAGTTCGTGGAGCAGTTCGTGGGCGCCGATCGCGGCCTCAAGCGCCTGGCCCTCCGGCGGGTCGGGGAGATCGCGCCGATCGAGGCGCCGGCGGCGCGGCCGGGCGACAACGCGCAGGCCGCCCGCGCGCGCGTCCAGCGAGCGGGCTTCGAGTCGCTCGGGGTCGTGGACGTGGCCGGACGCCCGACCGGGCTGCTGCCCGTCGACCGGCTCGCCGCCGAGCGCGTTCCCTCCGACGGAGCGCTGCCGCTCGAGACCGTCGGCACGCCGGAGATGCCGCTGCGCGACGCGCTGTCGGTGATGCTGTCGCAGACGGGGAGCCACCTGGTCGTGGTCGACGACCAGGGGCGGCTCGCCGGGCTCGTGAGCGCGGA
>JAXDHW010000282.1:0-2517 GCA_034664365.1 Thermoleophilaceae bacterium | reverse complement strand
TCGTGGACGTCGCGCCGAGCGGATCCGCGCGCCTGATCACGTCCGGCTGGCTGCGGGCGAGCTTCCGCCGCGTCGACCCGAAGCGCTCGCGCCCCGGCGCCCCGTACCTTCCCGACGACCGCCAGGTACCGGTCACGCTCGGGCTCCAGACGCTCTACCGGATGGACATCTGGGACACCGCGTACACGCTCGCGCCGGGCCACCGGCTGCGGCTCTGGCTGAGCTCATCCGACTCGCCCAACCACGAGCCGCTTCCAGTCGCCGGGCGCAACCTGATCCTGCACGAGAAGGCCTACCCCTCGCAGCTGATCCTCGGCACGCGCCCGTAGGCGCGGTCGTAGGCGCCCCCCCGCGCCGAACCTAAAAATCGCTGGCGGTTGCTCCGGACCGCGCATATAGTGGCCGCGTTCGGGAGCCGCCGTACATGGCCGGCTCGACCCCTCCGAAGCCGCCGGTGGCCCCCGGCGTGGAAAGGACCCAATGAATCGGAAGTTGATCGCCGGCGTCGCCGGCATGTCCCTGATGGTCGCCGGTGCGGGCGCCGCCGTGGTGGCGAACGGTGCGTCGAACGTGCCGACCACCACGGTCGTCAAGCAGAAGGCGACCCTCAGCATGAAGCCCAACCGCTACGTCAAGGACGGGATGCGCTTCAACAAGGACGTCTACGTCGTGAAGTCGGGCGGCACGCTCAAGATGCGGCTCACCCAGCCGCAGGAGGGTCCGCACTCGCTGAGCGTCGTGAAGAAGAAGGACCTGCCGACGACCGCCGACGAGGCGTTCAACCACTGCAAGCCGTGCAACCAGCTCGCGGAGGCGCACGGCGCCGACCCGAACACCGAGGGTCCGCCGCAGTTCCAGTACCTCGAGGACGGCCAGGGTCAGAACGAGCCGCCGAACCTCGACAAGCCGGGCGACTCCGGCATCACCGGGCCGAACAAGGGCGACACGATCACGTTCCATGTGACGGCCAAGCCGGGCACCACGCTGCACTTCATGTGCATCATCCACGCCTGGATGCAGGCCAAGGTCCAGGTCAAGTAGGACTGCCGTGGCGGGACGACGTATCGCGAGGGCCCTGGCACTGGCCGGGGCCCTCGCCGTCTTCGGGGCCGGGCCGGCGGTGGCTCGCACGCGCGACGTGTGGGTGGCCGCCGTCCCGACCTCGTGGAACGTCGCGCCGAACGGCCGCGACGCCATCAGCGGCATGCCGGTCGACCCGGCCGACTCGGTGTTCCCGACTGTCGTCTACCGGCGCTTCAGCCCGCACTGGAAGCGACCGTTGCCCAACGCCAGCCGCTCGAACGCCGACGGGCTGCTGATCCCGGGGCCGCTGATCCGCGCGCGCGTGGGCGACAGGCTGCGGATCCACTTCAAGAACAGGGACACGCTGCGGCGCGACCCGCACTCGATGCACTTCCACGGGGTGCACTACCGGCCCAGCTCCGACGGCGCGTACGTCCCCGGGTTCTCCGGCAAGGACGCCAACGTGAAGTTCGGGCAGAGCTGGACGTACCGGCTGACCGCCGGCAGCGACTCGGTCGGGGTCTGGCCCTACCACGACCACTCCCCCTCGATGGACGAGTCGATCGGGGGCGGCATGTTCGGGATGCTCTCGATCCTCGGGCGCCACGACCGGCTGCCCGACCGGGAGTTCGAGGTCGTGTTCTCACCCTTCGGCAAGGACTTCATGGCGATCGACGGCCGCGCGTTCGTCGGCAACACCCCCGTGTTCCGCTCGAAGGTCGGCGACCGCGTGCAGTGGGACGTGATGGCGATGGGCTCCGACCACCACACGTTCCACGTCCACGGTCACCGCTGGCTGGCCGCGGGCCACACGCCCCGCGACACGCAGACCGTGGGCCCGGCCGAGAGTTTCCGCATCCGCTGGAAGGAGGCCGATCCGGGCACGTGGCTCTACCACTGCCACGTGGAGGACCACATGATGCGCGGGATGATCGGGATCTACCGCGTGTCGCCGAAGTGAGGCGGCTCGCGTCAGCGACGCTGGCCGTGGCCGGGCTGGCGCTCGGCGGCGCGGCGGGAGCGTCCGCCGCTTCGCCCGTGCCGGTCCACATCGAGTTCCAGGCGTTCAACCCGACGCCGCAGGACGCGCTGCCCGGCGAGACCGTGCAGTGGGAGAACGTGAGCACGCGGCGTCACACCGTGACCGCCGACGACGGCTCGTTCGATTCGGGCGACGTGTTCGGCGGCGACCGCTTTGCGTGGAAGTTCGCCACCGTCGGCGCCTACGGGTACCACTGCCGCGTCCACCCGGGAATGACGGGGGAGATCGACGTGCGTCGCGTCACGCTCGGGGTCATGCCGACCGGCCTCGTGCCCTCCGGGCAGAAGGTGCCGGTCAAGGGGCGGACGGCGGACTCGGTCCTGCCCGTGCAGATCGAGCGGAGCACGGGCGGTGCCTTCCAGACGGTCGCGACGGCCGTGCCCGCCCCGGACGGCACTTGGAACGCCGACGTGACCGCCGAGAAGACCGCTCAGTATCGGGCGAGCACGCCG
>JAXDHW010000268.1:0-3901 GCA_034664365.1 Thermoleophilaceae bacterium | reverse complement strand
GGCGGCCGCGGGCACGAGACGCGGGCGCCGCGCCAGGAGCCACGCCGCAAGCAGCGGTGCCAGGACCAGCCCGGCGAGCCGCACCGTGGTGCAGAGTCCGACGAGCACTCCCGCGGCCGCGGCCCACCACCAGCCGTCCGCGACCCGTACGGCGGCGTACAGCGCACCGGCCACAAGCAGTCCGAAGAGCGACTCGGACAGGATCGCGTGCTCGAAGAAGAGCTGGTCGCCGCCGAGGAGCACCACGGCGGCGGGCACGAGCGCCACCCAGCGCGGGCCGCCGATGCGGCGGACGGTCACGTACAGCAGCACGGCGGTCGCGACGCCGAGCCCGTGCTGCACGAGGGTCGCGAACGAGAGGTCCGACGAGAACACGCGCACGAGGCGCAGGAACGCGGGGTACCCCACCACACGGAGCGGATCCCAGAACAGGTCCCCCGTCGCGCCGGTCAGGTACACGCTCGTGTCGGGGTAACCGAGCAGCGCCGGCCGGTAGGCCAGCATGAACAGGATCCGCAGCGCCACGCCGAGCGCGAGCAGGATCGCGAGCGCGAGCGGGACCCGGCGGACTACGGCCACCCGGCGACGCCCATGTGGACGAGTGTTCCATACGCGCAGGAGATTTGAGGTATGGGGGCAGGGCTCTCGCCTGCCGACACGAACATCGTGGACGTGGGGGCGGGAACAGACGTGAAGGAGCTCCGGCGACTGTTGGACGACGGCGCCATCCGTGCCGTCTACCAGCCGATCGTCGACCTCCAGTCCCTCGAGGCCGTCGCCTACGAGGCGCTCGCCCGTGGGCCCGCCGACTCCCCCCTCGAGGCGCCCGATCGACTGTTCGCCACAGCCGGCGCCGCCGGCCTCCTACCCGAGGTGGACATGGCCTGCCGCACGGCCGCGATCGACGGTGCCATACGCCCGACCAGGACCGACCCCTTCACCCTCTTCATCAACGTCGAGCCCACGGCGATCGACGGATCCCCGCTGTTCGAGGGGTCGTCGCAGGAGACCATCCTGCGCGACCGCGTCCGTGTCGTCGCCGAGATCTCGGAACGCGCGCTCGTCGAGCGCCCGGTCGAGCTCCTGTCGGCCCTGACGTGGCTCCGTGGCCGTGGCGTCGGGATCGCTCTCGACGACGTGGGCAACGACCCGCGCTCCCTCGCACTGATGCCCTTCGTCCGACCCGACATCGTGAAGCTCGACATGCAGCTCGTGCAGGGCAAGCCGAGCGCGCACAGCGCCGCGGTGGCGAGCGCCGTCGGGGCCGAGGCCGAGCGCCTGGGCGCCCAGGTGCTCGCCGAGGGAATCGAGACCGAGGAGCACCTCACGCGCGCGATCGGCCTTGGCGCGACGCTCGGCCAGGGCTGGCTGTTCGGCCGCCCGGCCGACCTGCCCGAGGCGCCGGCGCGCCGCGCGGTCCTCAAGGCCCGGCGCAGCGCCGGCAGCGAACTGCTCGCCACCCCGTTCCGCCTCGTCGCCCGCACGCGCGAGCCGCACCGCGCCTCGAAGCACGTCCTGCTCGAGCGCTCGCGGCAGCTCGAGGAGCATGCGGCCTCCCTCGGCGGCGAGGCCGTGATCCTCTCCACCTTCCAGGACGCGCGCTTCTTCACCGGGGCGACGCGCGAGCGCTACGCGCGCCTCGCCGAGCGCGCCGCCTTCGTCGGCGCGTTCGGGGCGGAGATGGCGACCGAGCCGGCGACCGGGGTGCGCGGAGACGCGTTCGACGCCGGGGTGCCGCTTGCCTCCGAGTGGAACGTGATCGTGGTGAGCCCGCACTTCGCCGCCGCCTTCGTGGCGCGCGACCTGAGCGACGAGGGCGTGTCCGACGAGTCGCGGCGGTTCGACTTCCTGATGACCTACGACCGCGAGCTCGTCGTGACCGCGGCCCGCGCGCTCATGCTGAAGGTCGTGCCCCAGCTCGCGCCGCCCGACAACGCGGACGTGTGGCTCGGCTCGCTGACGGTCTCCTCACGAGCCTGAGAACGCGGCCTCCCGCTTCTCGACGAACGCCCCCACGCCCTCGAGGAAGTCCTCCGTCCGGGCGAGCTCGTGCTGGATCTCGGCCTCGAGGTCGAGCTGGCCGTCCAGGTTCGGATAGATCATCTGGTTGAGTGCGCGCTTCGAGCCCGCGTAGGAGCGCGTCGGCCCCTTCGCGAGCTTGACGGCCAGCGTCTCGGCCTCGTCCATCAGCCGGTCGTCGGGATGGACCCAGTTGACGAGCCCCCAGTCGAGCGCCTGCTCCGCGCTCACCCGCTCGCCGAGCAGCGCCATCTGGAACGCGCGCGCCTTGCCCACCGCCGCCGGCACGAACAGCGTCGAGCCGCCGTCGGGCATCAGGCCGATGTTCACGAACGCCAGCCCGAAGAACGCCGACTCGGCCGCCATCACGAGGTCACCGGCCAGGGCGAGCGAGCAGCCGATGCCGACCGCGGGCCCGTTCACCGCGGTGACCACGGGCTTCGGCAGCCGGCGGATTCCCGCGATCGCCGGGTGGTAGACGTGGTGGAGCTCCTTCTTGACATCCGGGCGGCCGTCCTCTGGGTGCGGGTCGAAGCCGGCCTTGAGGTCGGCGCCCGACGAGAACCCGCGGCCCGCGCCGGTGATCAGCAGCGCGCGGACCCCGTCGTCCGTGGCCGGGCCCTCGATGAGCTCCTTCAGCCCGGCGCCGAACTCCGCGGTCCAGGCGTTGAGTGAGTCGGGCCGGTTCAGCGTGATCCGCCCGACCCCGTCGGACACTTCCCAAAGCACGGTGTTGTCGCTCATTCGCTCTCCTCGTTCGCGGCCTGCGCTTGCTTACATTGACCGATGCTGATCGACGCGGTCGAGTGGCTCGGCCACTCGGGCTTTCGCATCACGGCGGGGCGCGCCGCGATCTACATCGACCCCTACCGCGTGACAGGCGGCCCCGAGGCCGACCTCATCCTCATCACGCACGGGCACTACGACCACTTCTCGCCGCAGGACGTCGAGCGCCTCACGGGGGAGACGACGACGATCGTCGCGCCGGCTCCGGTCGCCGAGCGCATCTCCGGCCACGTGCGCTCGCTCGCGCCCGGCGAGGTGCTCGAGCACGGCCGCGTCGACGTGAGGGCGGTGGCCGCGTACAACACCTCGAAGCGCGACGCCGAGGGCAGGGTCTTCCATCCGCGCGAGGCCGGCGGCGTGGGCTACGAGCTGCGCGTGGGCGGCGAGCGGCTGTACCACTCCGGCGACACCGACGTGATCCCCGAGATGGACGAGGTGGCCGGTGTCGAGGTCGCGCTCCTCGCGGTCAGCGGCGTCTACGTGATGACGCCGGGGGAGGCGGCCGAGGCCGCGCGGCGAATCCAGCCGAGGTTGGCGGTACCAATGCATTGGGGCGAGCACATAGGCACGCGAGCGGATGCCGAGGCGTTCGCCGGAATGGCGCCGGTGGAGGTTAGGATCATGGACAAGGCTGCTGCCTGATGGACAGAACGCGAATCGCTCTCCGCCAGATGGCTCGGGAGGATCCCGAGCTCGCCGCGCGTCTCGTGCTCCAGACCCTTCCGGCGGCCGCCGCGCGGATCCGGCCGCCGCTCCGTTACGAGCTCACCGTGGGCGAGCTCGGCACCTGGCTCGTCTCAGTCGACGACGCCGGCGCGCGCGTGGAGCGCGGGACCGACGGCGAGGTCGACTTCAAGCTCTCGACGGACGAGGCCGGGCTGGCTCAGATGGCCGCTGGTGCGAGCCCATTGCGCCTGATGCTCGGCGGCAGGGTGCGCATCCGCGGCAAGCGCCGCCGGGCGCTGCGCCTCCGCGCGATGGGCGCCGCTGACGACCTCTCGATGGCCGACGCGCTCGACAACGGCGCCGAGCTCGATCCCGACGCGGTCTACCGCTCGCTGCCGTACCTGATCGACCCGGAGTGGACGCGCGGGCA
>JAXDHW010000256.1:0-5065 GCA_034664365.1 Thermoleophilaceae bacterium | reverse complement strand
CCGAGGAAGAGCCCGACGGTCCAGAGCGCGTCGACGTTCTGCGAGCCGATCGTGAGGCACGCGCCGAGCAGCACGAGCGCCTTGGCCGAGCGGCCCGGCCGGAGGTCGAGCAGGTTGAAGAGGTTGGTGGCCAGCACCAGGACCGCGGCGCCCAGCAGGTACTCGCCCGCGCTCCGGCCGCCGCCGTAGAGCACGAACAGCGCGAGGCCGAGCGCGCCCGCGGCCTTGATCCCGCCGGTCGTGAGCCCGCCGCCGGCCGCCGCGCGCGCGTGGCCGCGCCAGCCGCGGGCGGGAATGTCGCTGCCCACGAGGTCGTCGAGCAGGCCGAGCAGACCGATCCCGACGACGTAGGTGAGCGCCGCGCGCGAGCCGATCGGGAAGACGTCGACGTCGTCACCGGTGAGCTCGTCGAGCAGGGAGAGCGGGATCAGCGAGACGAACGCCACGACCGGGATGGCGATCCCCGCCGGGAAGGCGACCGCCGCGCCGCGGTAGTTCTCGCGGGTGAAGCCGTGCTGGCGCAGCGAGCGAACGAGCGGGGGGGCGACCACGGCCGCGATGAGGAGCGAGGTCGCGAGCGTAAGCCACTGCACGTGACGAACCTAACGCGAGGGACGGACGGCGGGGACTCCCTCAGCCGCCGGTCTTGCCGGCGTTCGGCAGCTCCGGCAGCGGGGCGTCGGCCGTCTTCTTGTAGCCGAAGTTCCCCCGCGACCCCGGAAGCGTGCCGCTCAGCGCGAGCGCGAGAGCGATCCGGCCGCCGGCCGAGTCGACGTTGTCCACGCTGGTGAGACGCTGGTTGGAGTAGAACGGGATCTGCGAGGGGTCCGCGTCGAGCGTTTCGACGCCCACGATCGGCCTGCGCTCCGAGCGCAGCCCCTCGATCAGGCCCTGCTCGAGCTGCTTGACGGCATCGGAGCGGTCGGCAGCCGGGTCCCTGAAGAAGACCACGGCGTCCGCGCGCAGGGGCTCGCCGCTGAAGCGGTCGGGGAAGCGCTTCTCGAGCTTGCGCGCGAGCCGGCCGCCCGAGACGAGCGCCCTCCCGATCCTGTGCCCGAGGGGCCGGAGCCGTTTGTCGTCGGAGCGAAGTCCGTCGAAGCGCGAGCCGACCACGCGGCCGAGAATCGCCACGTCCGGCGGACTCGCGAGCTGCGAGACGAGCCCGAGCTTCCCGTCCGCGCGCCGGACGGCGTTCCTGACGTCCGACTGGATCTCGGCCGATAGGTTCCCCGAGGCCACGAGGGCGACCGACTCGCCGCGGAGCTGGCCGCCGACCAGCCGTGTGGAAGCCGCCTCCAGCAGCCGCTCGCGTTGCGCCACGCCCGCCTGGGCCCGGCTCGCGTCGGCGCGCGCGCCGTTCAGGTCGCCGCGGAGCGAGTTGGCGAGGTCGCGGTTGGCCTGGGAGACGACCGTGTCGCCGAGCGAGGAGCCGAGCACGATGCCGATCCCGAGCGCCAGGAACACGGCCACCAGCGACAGGGCGTGGTAGCGGAAGTCGAGCATGGTCGGCGGGTGGAGGCGGGGCCGCTACTTGAGGCCCAGCAGGACCTCGATCTTGAGCCACAGCAGGTCGAGCAGCTTGCCGAGGCGGGGCGAGGTGGCGACGACGACGACGAACGTGGCGAACGCGGCGAGGACCAGCGCCGCGATCGGGCCGCGGCCGGCCGACGGCCGGTACAGGCGGCTCACGCCCTTCGCGTCGACCAGGATCTCCCCCACCCGCAGCCGCGTGAGGAACGTGGACGACATGCCCGAGCGGTTCTTGTCGAGGAACTCGACGAGGTTGAAGTGAGAGCCGACGCTCACGATCAGGTTGGCGCCCTTCTCGGCGGCGATCAGGAGCGCCACGTCCTCGCTGGTGGCCGGGGCGGGCACGACCTTGTACGCCAGGCCCAGCCGGTCGAGCCGGTCGCGGCCGGGGGCGCGGCCGTCCGGATACGCGTGGACGACCAGCTCGGCGCCCGAGCGGAGCGCCTCGTCGCTGGCGGAGTCCATGTCACCGACGATCATGTCCGGGCGCAGTCCCTCCTCGAGGATCGCGTCGGCGCCGCCGTCGACGGCCACCAGCGCCGGCTTGGTGTCGCGCACATACGCGCGCAGGATCCGCAGGTCCCGCTTGTGGTCGACCCCGCGGACCACGATCAGCGCGGAGCGGTCGCGGAAGTCCGTGTCGAAGTCCGGTAGGTCGATCTGCCCCGAGAGGAGCTCGCGCTCGTCGCGGATGTGGCTCATGGTGTTCTCGGCGAAGGCGGCGAGCGCCTCGCCGATCCGGCGGCGGCTCTCCTCGTACGCGCGCTCGACCGTCTCGCGGTCCTGGACCAGCCCCTCCCAGACGAGCTCCCCGTCGCGCAGCAGGTTGCCGCCCTCGACCGTCACCTCCTCGCCGTCCTTCAGCAGGTCGAACAGCGGGGCGGCCGGCATGTCGACCAGGTGGACGCCGCCCTCGACGAGGATCGCCGGCCCCTGGTTGGGATAGCTCGGCGACACCGACCCGGCGACGTTGATCACGCAGCGGCAGCCCGTGGCCACGAGGTCCTCCCCGGCGACGCGGTCGATCCCCTCGTGGTCGATGACGACGATGTCCGCCGCGTCGAGCCGCTTGACGAGGTCCTTCGTGCGCTTGCCCAGCCGAGCCGGACCGCTGAAGGAGCCGGCCGGCCGTACGCGCCCGTCCCCGCGCGCGGCAGCGGCCGGAAGCGCTCGGAATGCTCGGGTTCTGGTCCTGGGTGCGGCCATCGGTAGTCCTTGCTCCCCCCGCCGGGGAGTCTACGGCGGAGCGGGTGGCCTCAGGCCGCCGCGAGCAGTTCCTCGGCGTGCTTGCGAGCACCGGAGTCGGAGCTGTCGGCCCCGAGCATCCGGCAGAGCTCGGCCACCACCTCCGGGCCCTCGAGCGGCTCGACCGTCGCACGCGTGGCCCCGCCGGCCGCGCCGTCCTTCTCGATCCGGAAGTGGGAGTCGGCCAGCGAGGCGATCTGCGGGAGGTGGGTGATGCAGAGCACCTGACGCCCGGCGCTGAGCCGCCGGAGCCGCTCGCCCACCGCGCGCGCGGTCTGGCCCCCGACCCCCGCATCGACCTCGTCGAACACAAGCGTGCCGGCGCCACCGGCGTTGGCGACGCTCATCAGAGCGAGCATCACCCGCGACAGCTCGCCCCCCGACGCGATCTCGCGCAATGGCCCAGCCGGCACCCCCGGGTTGGGGGCGACCGTGAGCTCGACGCGGTCGCCGCCCACGGCGCCGAGCTCCTCGCGCTTCTCGACCCGCACCTCGAACGAGGCGTCCTCCATCGCGAGCTGCCCGAGCTCGCCGAGGACGGCCTCGGCCAGCAGTGGCGCGGCCGCCCGTCGCGCCTCGCCCAGCCGCCCGGCCAGCTCGCGCTCCTCCGCCTCCGCCGCGGCCAGCTCCGAGCCGACGCGCTCGAGATCGACCTCGGCGGACTCCAGCCGGGCGCGCTCAGCCCGGCAGCGGTCCCCGTGCGCCAGGACCGCCTCCACGCTGCCGCCGTGCTTGCGCTTGAGCCGGTCGTAGCCCTCGAGCCGCGACTCCACCTCCTCCAGCCGGCCGGGCTCGGCCTCCAGGCCGCCGGCGTAGCGCCTGAGCTCGCCGCCGAGGTCCTCGGCCTCGAGGCGCAGCGCGCGCAGGCGCTCGGCGAGGCCGTCGAGCTCGCGATCGACCCCCGCGACCGCGTCCGCGAGCCGCTCCGCCTCGGCGAGTGCAAGCGCCGCGCCCGACTCGACGTCCGTATCCGGCACGAGCGCCTCCGCCCCCGCACCGGCGGCTGCGCGCAGCGCGTCGATCCGGCCCAGGCGCTCGCGCTCCTCGGCGAGCCGCTCCTCGTCCTCGGCCGACGGGTCGAGCGCCTCGATCTCCTCGATCTCGAACGCGAGCAGGTCCCGGTCGCGGTCGAGCGCGCCGGCGCGGGCACGCAGCTCGCCGAGCTGGCGGCGCAGCGCGGCGGCCTCCCGGTGGCGGATCACGTAGCGCTCGCGCAGGGCCAGATGCTCGGTGCCGCAGAACGCGTCGAGCACCTCGAGCTGCGCCGAGCCGACCGTGAGCCGGCGGTGCTCATGCTGGCCGTAGAACGCGAGCAGCCGTCCGCCCAGCTCGCGGAGGTCGGCCGCCGTGGCCGACCGCCCCTGCACGAATGCGCGCGTGCGCCCCTCGGCGCCGACGCGCCGGCCCAGCACGATCTCGTCCGGCGCCTCGCCGAGCCGCTCGCGCAGGTCGGCGAGCGCGTCACCCTCGAGCACGCCGGCGGGTAGCTCGAACACGCCCTCGACGTACGCCTCGCGCGCGCCGGGGCGCACGATGCCGGCCCGTGGCCGCCCGCCGAGCAGGAGGTCGAGCGCGTGCGCGAGCACGGTCTTGCCCGCGCCGGTCTCGCCGGTGATCGCCACCAGGCCGGGTCCGAGCCGCAGCTCGGCTCGGTCGATCAGGAGCAGGTTCTCCACGCGGAGCTCGACGAGCATGCCGCCAGGTGTACCAGCGGGGTACGACGGAGCGGGCCCGATCGGGCCCAGGCGTGCGAAGTCGTAACGCTCCCGTCGCGAACTTTTCGCTCAGGGGCGCCGAGGCGTGGCGACCCGGCCCCTCAGCCGCTCCAGCCTCGCCCACGCGGACAGCGCGTCGAAGGACGGCGTCCTCACCCCCGACCGGAGCAGGATGCTCGTGTCGAAGCGCCCGCCGCGGTAGTTCGGCGGCGGCGAGACCAGCAGGTACTGGAGCAGCTGGCGGACACGCGGATAGCCCCGCTCGGCGATCGCGAACGCGCGCCGAAGGTACGCCGCCCGCCGCCGCGGCGGCAACACGCGGTCGCCGCGGCGGAAGTAGCCGAACTCCGTCAGGTAGACCGGCAGGGGCCGGCCGGTCGGCGTCATCAGGAGCCGGGCGGCGGCCAGCCGGTCGAGCGCTCCGGTCAGGCGGCCGAGCGATCCGATCGTGACGTTGTCCGCACCCGGGTACGGCCGCTCCGGTGCGTTCAGGAAGTCGTACGGGTGGTGGGCGTAGCCGTCGGCGCGGAGCGGGCGGCAGGGCCGGGCGGGCCGGTACGCGACATTCGCGCACG